>JANPJI010000031.1:0-5374 GCA_031425425.1 Rubricoccaceae bacterium | reverse complement strand
CAGAGGCGCTCCACCCCGCGAGGACGGTCTTCGGGGCGCTCCAGGACGTGGCCAGCGGGCAGTCCGACACCCAGCTCCGCTCGATCCTCGGCGCGTTCCTGTTCACCGGCGACGACGTCTTCAAGTCCGTCTCGGTCCTCTCCGGCGGCGAGCGCTCGCGCCTCGCCCTCGCCCGGACGCTCCTCAGCCCGGCCAACGTGCTCGTCCTCGACGAGCCGACGAACCACCTCGACATCCACTCCAAGGACGTCCTCGCGGAGGCGCTGCGGCAGTACGGCGGCGCGTTCGTGCTCGTGAGCCACGACCGCTACTTCATCGACGCCGTCGCGGAGTCCGTGTGGTACGTCGAGGACCGGGCCGTCAAGGCGTACGCGGGCACCTACACCGAGGCGCAGTGGCAGCGCGAGAACGGCACGGCCGCGCGCGCAACCGCGCACGCAGCCAAGGCCGCCTCCGCCTCGGGCACCCCCGGAGGGGACGGCGCAGCCCACGGCGCGGCGACGAAGAAGCTGGCGGTTCCGACCACCGGTACCGACGCCCCGCGCCCCGCCGGGTCGGGCGGCAAGAAGACGAAGGAGGAGAAGCGCCGCGAGGCCGAGGCGCGCAACGCGGCCTACCAGGTCGCGCAGGGACGCCCCGCCTCCAGGGCGGCGGCCCCGGCATCGAACGGGACGCCGTCCGGCTCCTCCCCTGCCGGCAGACTCGACGCCCGCGCCGCGGCGAAAGCCGCTGCCAAGGTCGAGGCGCAGATCGCCGCGGCCGAGGCGCGCAAGACGGCCATCGAGGCGGAGATGGCGGACCCGGACCTCTACTCGCGCCCGGACGCGTTCGCGGCCACGATGGCGCGCTTCTCGGCCATCGACGAGGAGGTCAAAGCGCTTTACGCCCGTTGGGAAGCCCTCGCCGCCTGAGCAGACCTGCAGTCGTCAGCCGACGCGGAACGCCGCGGTCGAGACGGCCACGCCCGCGTCGGCCCCGTCGAGCGAGACGGACTGTGTGAGGCGGTACCGGCCCGCCGGCACGTCCAGCGGGACGGCCCCGGTCATCGTCTCGCCGGGCTGGAGGATGCGCGCGATCATGATGCACGCGCGGTCGTTGCCCTCGGCGCTGAGCACCCACGCCGCCCCCGTCCACGACTCGATCTGGGCGCACTCCAGCACGCCCGTCGTGGCGACGGCGGCGGACCCGTTGACGAGGACGAGGCGCACCGTTGCGCCGCGCGCATACACGCTCTGGTCTGCCGTCATCGTAAGCCCGTCGGGCGAGACCGGCCCGGCACTTGCCGGCGGGACGTCCACGAGGGCACCGGAGGCGTTGCACCCGACGAGGAGAACGGCGAAGGCGGTCAGAATGCGCATGGGGGAAGCGGAAGCGTGAACCGGCAGAACGCTGCCCCGCGCCGTCTGTTGCCAGCACAGCGGGCTGCGCCCCGGCGTCCGTGCGAACGATTCAGCGAGGCGCGCGCCGCGGCGTCGTAGTCTCGGGTCACTCTCCCGCTCCGCCCCGATGTCCCGTCCGCTCCGCCTCGCGCTCCTCGTCGCCCTCGGCCTGCTGTTCGCGTTCGTCCTGCGGGACGTATTCGGGCTCGGCGCGTCCGACACGGGCGTGGTCAGCCCGAAGGGCTACGTCGCCATCTCGCACGGGAGCCACACGCACTACGTGCCCAACGGCTGGTCCGGCGACCCCGACATCCACTCGATGCCGACGACCGCGCCCGGGCCGGGCATGACGGTCGCGATGGACGGCAGCGTCGTCCCGGCCGAGTAGCGCCGGGCGGTCTCCGGCTACGGCCGCGCCTCGTCCGCGGCGTCGTCCCGGCCGGGAGCCGTCGGGAGCCCGCCGTCGCCGGTGCCGAGGTGTGCGGCCTCGGCGCGGACGGTTCCGCCCGCAGAGGTGCCGCCCGCGGCGGTTCCGCCGGCGAGGCGCTGCGCGACCGCCCCGAGGTCCACACCGGTGAGGCTCTTGACCAGCTCCGGCGTCGTCGCCATGATCTGGGCAACCGTGTTCGAGAGGCGCGCCGCCCCGGCTCCGCTCCCCGTGTCGACGATGGTCAGCTTGTCGATGGAGGCGAGCGGGCGGGCGATCTCGCGGGCCAGCTCGGGCATCATGCGCGCGAGCAGGTCCAGCACGGCTGCCTCGCCGAACTTCTCGAACGCCTCGGCGAGCTTCTCCTTGGCCTCCGCCTCGGCGAAGCCGCGCTGACGCGTGACCTCGGCGGCGGCGAGGCCCTCGGCTCGCGCGCCCTCGGCGCGGCCCGCCGCCTCGGCCTCGATCTCGAAGCGCCGGCCCTCGGCCCGGCGCACCTGCTGAAGCTTGGCCCCCTCGGCCGCCTGCTCGACGGCGTAGCGGTCCGCGTCGGCCTTCTTCTTGACCTCCGAGTCGTACTGCTTCTCGCGGCGCTCGATCTCCAGCTTCTCCAGGTCGACGGCGCGCTGCTTGCGGACGAGCACGACCTGCATCTGCTCCTCGACGACCGACCGCTGGCTGGTCGCCTCCTGGACGGCGTAGGCGAGGTCCGCCGCGGCCTTGGCCGTGTCCTGCTCCTGCTTGAACGCCGCGATCTTGAGTTCCTTGGCCTTGTTCGCCTCGGCGACGTTGGTGTCGCGGACCAGCTCGGCCTTCTGGCTCTGCTCGTCGGCCGCGGCCTTGCGGACGCGCGCGTCGCGGACCGCCTCGGCCTCGGCGATGTCGGCGTCGCGCTTGATCGCGGCGATGCGCGGCCGCCCGAGCGCCTCGAGGTAGCCATTCTTGTCGCGGACGTCCTTGATCGTGAACGAGACGATCTGGAGCCCCATCTTCTTGAGGTCGAGCGCGGCGACCGACTGCACCTCCTGCGCGAACTTGTCCCGGTTGCGGTACACCTCCTCGACCGTGAGCTGACCCAGGATGGCCCGGAGGTGGCCTTCGAGGACCTCTCTCGCCTCGCTCTGCAGCTCGTCGTCGGGCTTGCCGAGAAACTGCTCGGCCGCCGTCGCCACGTCCTCGACGCTCGACCCGACCTTGATCAGCGCCACCGCGTCGGTCATCACCGGAACGCCTTCGGACGTGTACACCTCGGGCGTCGACACGTCGAGCTTGTGGCTCAGGAGCGAGAGGAACTCCTTCTGCTGAACGACCGGCACGATGAACGCGCCCCCGCCGCGGACGATCTTGACCCGCCGCCCGCTCTCGTCCGTGAGCACGTTCTTGCCCCCGAGCGCGGCCCCGGTGATGATCATCGCCACGTCCGGCGAGACGGTCTTGTAGCGGCCCGCAACGGCCAGCACGAGCAGCACGAAGACGACGACCAGGACGAGGGCGACGACGCCGAGGGTGCCGAGGAGTTCGAACATGGGATCGGGAGGTCAGGTCTGGAGGCGGGGCGGGGCGGGCATCGGAGCGGGGCCGGACTCGGCCTCGTCGAGCGGGGCGACGCGGAGCACGCCGGCCGGCGTCACCTCGACCACGACCACGGGCGTGCCCATGGCAATCGGCTCGCCGGTGAACGACGACGCGGTCTGGAACGTCGTGCTCGCGCCCATGCGGACGATCACCTCGCCGTGGCCCGTCGCCGGGATCGACGTGGACAGCTCGCCCGTGCGCCCGGCGTACTCGCGGACCGAGAAGGCGGTCGAGTTCTCGCTCCGCTTCATCGGGGCGACGTAGAGCAGGTGCGTCACGACGGCGAGCACGACGGCGACCGCAGCGGCCAGGGCGACAGTCGGGGCGGTGCCGAGGCCGGTGTAGGTGTCTAGCAGCACGCCCGCACCGCCGAAAACGCTCACGCCCGCTACGAGCGAGAACGGGTCCAGCAGACCGTCCACGTGCAGCGCGCCGAACGCACCGTCGAGCGCGTCGCCGAGGACATCGGCGATGAAGAAGAGAGCGACGGTGACGACGAGCCCGCCGCCGAGGCAGGCCCAGTAGACGGTCGACATGGACGTGGACGGTAGAGCGCGGACGTGGATACGACCGGCGGCCGTTCAGGATACGCCGGGCCCGCTCCACGGCGTCACTCCGTCCCCTCGCTCAACACGGTCGACACGCCCGTGACGGGCAGCCCGAGCGCGAGCGCCACGTTGACGTATGCCTCCGTCCCGTCGGTTCCGCCGATGCGGACGTAGACGTACGCCAGGTCTCGTGGCTCGCCGTTGACGAGCACCTCCCACAGCGCCGGGTCGGCGTCCCACGGGCGCGTCCAGACCTGCTCGATCGTCTCGAACGTGGGCACGGTCTCGCCACACGGCTCGCACAGGGAGGCGACGGCCGTATGCCGCCCGAGCAGGGACACGGCGAGCTTCGCGGCGTCGCGGGGGATCACGGCGGCCTGATCGCGGACCGGGGCCGCAGCCAGAAGGACGAGGGCGGACGCGGCGAGCAGGCGGACCGCCGTCTGAGTGTGAACCATCGGGGCGCGGGCAGGTGGAGAGACCCGTCAACGCCCAGCCGGGCCGCTCGGTTGTGCCCCGCCTGTGCCCCGCTGCCGAGGCGTCAGCGGTAGACGCGGTCCAGGATGGTGTCCGGCGGCGGCGGGGCGGTCCGGGCGAGCCAGACGACGGAGGCGAGGCAGGCGACGCCGAGCGCGGCGAGGAGGGACACAGGCGACATGGCGCTGGAGGAACGTGGTTCCCGCGACCCGTTCAAAAACAGCGCCCTACGCGCTCCTTCCATTCAGTCGCTCGGTTTGTCACGCGTGTCCACGTAGAACGGGTTGTCATCGGGCGTGTCGAGGCCCGCGTACATCCGGCTCATGCGGACGTAATGGGCCGCGTTGGCGCGGTTCCGACCGACCTCCGCGTCGGTCAGCGGGCGCGCGACGCGGGCGGGGCTCCCGAGCACGAGCGACCGCGGCGGGACGACCGTGCTCATCGTCACGAGCGCTCCGGCCCCGACGATGGACCCGGCCCCGATGACGGCCCCGTCCAGCACGACCGCGCCCATCCCGACCAGCACGTCGTCTTCGAGCGTGCACCCGTGGACGACCGCGTTGTGCCCGACGGTCACGCCCGCCCCGATGCGGCACGGGTGCGTCCCGCGCGAGACGTGGACGGTGGCGCAGTCCTGCACGTTCGAGCCCGGCCCGACCTCGATCCAGTGGACGTCGCCGCGCAGCGACGCGCCGTACCACACGCTCGCGCCGTCGCCGAGCGTGACGTCGCCGACGACAGCGGCGGTGGGAGCGACGAAGACCTCGCGGCCGAGGCGCGGCGCGCGGCCGAGGAACGAGTCGAGCATGGGGAGCGAGGAGCGGGGAGCGGGGAGCGGGGAGCGGGGAGCGGGAAGATCGGCCAGTGGCCATCGGGTGAACCCGAACCTGGGGCACCCGGTCCCAGATCGGCACCCGTAGGGGCACAGCAAGCTGTGCCCTCGCCGCGCCGCCATCCGCCCCGCGCCG
>JANPJI010000030.1:0-2481 GCA_031425425.1 Rubricoccaceae bacterium | reverse complement strand
CACGAGGCGGCGCGTCTCAGCCGCGCCCGGCCCGGCAACGCGGACGGCATACGTCCCCGGCGCGAGCGCCGCGGCGTCGACCGCGATCTCGACCGCGGCTCCGGCGGCGACCTCTGCGTCGAATGCCACGGCCACCGTCCGCCCGAGCGCGTCGACGACGGTGGCGACGATGCGGCCGGACCGGGCCGCCTGGAGACGGAGCCGCGAGACGCCCGAGGCGGGGTTCGGGACGGGCGCGCCGAGCCGGAACGCGGCCTCAGAGACGGGCTCGGACGCTGTTACCGCCGACGCGAGCGTCAGCTCGAACCGCTCGGTCCAGTCCGTCGCCTCAGAGGCAAAGGCATACGCCTCGGTCGCGGCGAGGTCGACCACGGTACCCGTGACGAGGTCGCGGAGCGTCACCGTCCAGCCCTCGGCGAGGCGCGCGTCGGCCCAGCGGAGCTCGTAGGTACCGGCTGAGGTCGCCGTGAACGCCACCGGAATGGAGGCCGGCGCGACGGGCAGCGAGACGACGCTCTGGCGATCGGGCCGCCCGTCGCGCGTGCCGACCGGCGCGACGAGCGCCACGGCTCCGTCGGGCGGCGTCAGCTTCGATGCGTCGTCGGCGTCCCGGCCCGCCAGAGAGCCCTCGCGGAGCCGCACCCAGGCCGCCTCGTCGCGGACGGCCGCGCCGGCGGCCGTCGTGCCCGAGAGCGTGAGGTGGACGGCGAGCGCGTCGGGCGCGCCGCGGCCGTAGAACGTCGCGTCGGTCGGCACCGTCGCCGCGGCGGCGTAGGTCAGCGACGGGTCGGTGCCGACGGGGACGCCCGTGACCTCGGCGAAGAAGCCCTGCCAGGCTGCGACAGCGTCCGCCGTGCCCGTGCCGGGGTTGTTCTGGAAGAGCGGGCGGTAGGTCGCCCCGTCGGGGTCGTAGGCCTGCACGGTGGACGAGAGCGTGCCGCCCGACGCCGAGAGGCCGGTCAGCGCGAACGACGCGGCGAACGGGTTTCCGGCCATTGTGTAGCCGTCCGCCGTGCGCGCGAAGGCGCGCGTGACGTTGGCCGCCGGGGCCGTGCCGTAGGCCGCGAGCACGAACCCGCGCAGGTCGCGGCTGGTGCTGGTGCCGCCGCCCGCGCTGCCCGGGTTCGGCGTGATGGCCTGGTCGTAGAGGAGCCAGAAGAACCCGCGGCCGGGCTCGACGATGAAACCAGTCGACGGTGCCGCGACGTAGGCGGGCGCGTTCGGGTCGGCCGTCGGCCCGGTGTACGCGGTGTACAGGTTGGGCGCGGTGGCCGGGTACTGCGGCTGCGCGTTGCCGCCGCCAGCCGGGACACCCTGGACGAGGTTGATCGCGGCGAGCGCGCCCACCGTCAGGCCGTCGACCGGCGGAGAGAGGCGGCGCCACCCGGCGAGGTCCGCCACGTCCACCTGCGCCGCGACGCCGGCCGGGGCGAGGACGAGCTGGAACCGGCTGGTCCAGTCGGTGAGCGCGGCGGACGAGAACGCGTAGACGGTCTGCTGGCGGAGGTTCACGACGGCCCCGGTCGCGTAGTCGCGGAGGTACGCGTTCCAGCCCGCTGGCAGTTCGCTCGGGCCGTTCCAGCGGACCGTGAACGAGCCCGCGTGCGTCGTGTAGAAGTCGACGGGCACTAGGACGGGCGCGGTGAGCACACCTGGCGAGCCGTCCGGGAGCGAGTTCACGCTGAGGCGGTACGGCGCCCCGTTGCGCTCGCCGACGGGCGCGAGGAGGGCGTACGTGGACGCGAACGGGAACAGCTTCGAGGCGTCGTTGGGGTCGAAGCCGGTCTGGGCGTCGGGCAGTAGGCGCACGTAGGCGGCCTCGTCGGCGACGGCCGTGCCGCCGGTGGTCGTTCCGGAGAGGCGGAGCTGGACGAACGGAACCGCTCCGGCGGGGGCGGCGAGCACGCACGCCGCGAGGGCAGCGGCAAAGAACAGTCGGGGCATCAACGTCCGCCGAAGCGGGTCAGGGAATCAAACGGAGTTCGACGCGCCGCGCGGCGTTCGGGTCGAGGTCGAGCGCGGTCGCCGCGGCGGCCGAAAGCTCGACGAGGTAGGCGCGGCTGACCGGCCCACGGTCCGCGACGCGGACGAACGTGCTGCGCCCCGAGGCGGGGTTGGTCACGAGCAGGACGGTCCCGAGCGGGAGGTCGCGGTGGCTCGCCGTGAGCGCGAGCGGGTCGTAGGGCTCGCCCGAGGCCGTCGGCCGGCCGGCGAGGACATCGGGGTAGACGAGCGCGAGGCCGGCCTCCGCGACGTCCGGGAGCGTCCGCGAGGCGGCCCACGAGGGGTCCACGGGCGCGGGCAGGTAGAGGATCGTGCCGGGTTCGAGCGGGGCCGTCGTGAGCGCGTTGCCCGCCACGAGCGCGTCGACGGTGAACCCGTACGCCGCGGCGATGCCGTAGAGCGTCTCGCCGGGCTCGACGAAGTGCGCGAGGTCCGCCGGGATCGTGGTGTCGGTCGTGGACCACTGGCGCGGCGGCG
>JANPJI010000029.1:0-24573 GCA_031425425.1 Rubricoccaceae bacterium | reverse complement strand
GCACGGCCTCGGGCGTCCGAGCGGCCCACTCTCCCTCACCCCTCGATGAGCAACCCCTCCGAACCGAACGAGCAGCCGACCCGCGAGGAGGCCATGGCCAAGATCGGCGAGATGATCAAGGACGCCCGGATCAGCATGCTGACGACCGTCGACGCCGACGGGACGCTCTGGGCCCGCCCGATGGCGGTCCAAACGGACGACTTCGCCGGCACGCTCCACTACTTCACCCACGCGGATACCGAGAAGGTCGAGCACGTCGGGCGGAACCCGAACGTGGCCGTGGCCTTCTCGGACCCGAAGGCCCAGAACTACGTCACCCTCGCCGGCACGGCGGCCGTCCTGAACGATCGCGCGAAGATCGCCGAGCTGTGGTCCGAGCCGATGCGGACGTGGTTCCCCGAGGGCAAGGACGACGCAGACCTCCGGCTCCTCCGCGTCGACGTGGACCGGGCCGAGTACTGGGACTCGCCGTCCAGCGCGGTCGTCTACGCCTACGGCTACGTCAAGGCCGCGCTCACGGGCAAACCGCCGAACCCCGGCGACCACGGCACGGTGGAGCTGTAACGACCAGTGGGGTTGGAGAGTGGAGGCGTAAGCGATGCTCCACAGGCGCGACCGTCCTCTCTCCAAACTCGGTTCTCCACACTCACTCTACGGAGCCTCGAAGGTCGCCGCGGGCAGGTCCGGGTCGACCTCGACGGCCGAGAGCTGCGTCTGGCCCGCCGGCGCGCCGTCGACGGTCTGGACGTAGCGGAACGGGAGCGTGAGGGCGCCGCGAGCCGTCTGGACCGCGCGGTAGTCCTCGAACCGGACGACGACCTCGGCCGTGCCGGACGTCGTGAGTTGCGTCGTCGCGACCTGCGTCGGGCGGCCGTCGGTGCCGACGGTGAGCCGGTAGACCGCGGCGGTGCCGGGCGGGCGGAGCGCAAGCACGAGCGCCTCGCCAGGGAGAGCCTCACCAGGAAGCGCCTCGACGTCCCGCTGGTCGATCTGGGACAGGAGGTACGGAAGGCTCAGGAACAATTGGGCGCGGACCTGCTCGACGACAGCCGGCGGGGCGTCCTGCGGTCCGGCCGGCGTGAGGACCCGCGCGACGCCGTCGCCGAGCACGACCGTGACCGTTCCGACGGCGAGGCGCTGCTCGGCGCGGACGGCCGCGGCGCGCTCGCCGACGGGGAGCCGGACGGACGTCGTGCTCCCGATCCTCATCGTCTCCGCCCCGGTCGGGATGGCCGTCTCGCCCTCCGTCCGAATCGTGCGGATGCCGGCGAACGCGTCGCGCCCGCCGAGCGCCGTCGCGACGGCCGCGAGGGCGTCGGCTCCCGACGCGCCGGTGGCCGTGCCAGCCGGCGGAACGGCCGGGATCGCGGTGTCGACCGTCTCGACGGGGCCGAGGGCCGACAGCGGCTCGCCGAAGGCCGCCGCGTTGCCGACGACGAGCACGAGCGCGCTGTCGGGGCGCAGGTACTGCCGCGCGACGCGGCTGACGTCCTCGGCCGTGACGGCCTCGACGCCGCGGCGGAGGGTCTCAAGCGTCTCGGCCGGGTAGCCATAAGCGGCGTACGTGAGCTGACGGCCCAGCACCTCGGCGCGGCTGTCGTAGTTGAACACGAACGCGTTGAGGTAGCTGTCTTTGGCCTGGCGCAGCTCGCCCTCGGTCGGCGGGGTCGTGGCGAGCGACGCGGTCACGTCGAGCACGGCGCGCGTGGCCTGGACGGTCGCCTCGCTCCGCGTCGCTGTGCCGGCGTAGAAGAGGCCGGGCACGAGGAAGTCCGCCGTGTACGCCCCGAAGACGCCGTAGGCGAGGCCGAGGTCGGTGCGGACGGTCTGCACAAGGCGGCTCGAAAAGCCCCCGCCGAGCACCTCGTTCATCACGACGAGGGCGGGGTAGTCCGGATCGTCGCGGCGGACGCGCCCCGCGTGGCCGACGTAGATGGTGCTCTGGTTCACGTCCGGGCGGTCCACGAGGAGCACGCGGCGGCCCGTCTGGGCTGCGGGCTGCGTCGGCTCGGGCGGCGTGAACCCGGCGGGCGTCTGCCAGCCGGCGAAGGCCGCTTCGAGGCGCGCGATCATCGCGTCAGAGTCGAAGTCGCCCCACACGGCGAGGGCCGTGTTGGCCGGGACGACGTAGCGGGCGTGCCACGCCGCGGCGTCGGCGGGCGAGACGGCGTCGACAGTCCAGACCTGCGGGATGCGGGCGTAGGGGCTATCCGCGCCGTAGAGCGCGATGGCGAACTCGCGGCTGGCAACCTGCCCGACGTTGTCGTTGCGGCGCGCGATGGCCCCGGCCTCCTGCGACCGCGCCAGGGCGACCTGCTCGGCGTCGAAGCGGGGCTGGGTGAGGACGGCCGCGAAGAGCGGCAGGACCGTGTCCAGCGTTTCAGTGAGCGTCCGCATCGAGACCGTCGTCGCGTCGTCGCCCGCGCCGGCCTCGACGCTCGCGCCGACCGATTCGAGGGCGAGGTTGAGCGCGTCGGGGCCGAGGTCGCCCGCCCCGCCGGTGCGCATCGTGGCTGCGGCGATGCTCGCGAGGCCGACCTCTGCGGCAGGGTCCTGGAACGAGCCGGCCGCGACCCGCGCCGTCGCGCGGACGAGCGGGAGCGTACGGTCCTCGGCGAGAAACACGACGAGCCCGTTCGACAGCTCGGCGCGACGGATCACGGGCGGGACGACGTCCGGCAGGGCCGGGTAGACGAGCGTGCGCGCGTCGACGGCCGCGACGGCCGGGCCGGCGGGGGCGGAGGACCGGCCGAGGCCGGTCTGTGCGATGAGGGAGCACCCGCCGAGCAGCGCGGCGCTGCCCACGAGGGCCGAGGCCCGGATGAAAAACGTCGAACGCATCGTGTCTGGGGATCGGGTCAGCTGCCGGTGCGGAGCGTGGCGACGGTCCGGTTGGACGCCCGGAAGGTCTGCTGGGCGACGCGCTGCACGTCGGCCGCGGTGACGCGGTCGAGCGCGTCGAGGTCGCGGAAGAGGTCGCGCCAGTCGCCGGAGAGCGCGTCGGCTTCGGCGAGGGACGACGCGAGCCCGCTGTTGTCTTCGAGCCCGGCGACGAGCCCGGCGCGCGCGCGCGTCCGGGCACGCGCGACCTCCTCCTCGGTCACGCCGTCGGCGACGAGGCGTTCCAGGATAGCCGTCACGTCGGCCTCGACGCTGTCGGGGTCCACTCCCGGCGCGGGCACGGCGACGAGCGTGAACAGGGCGGGGTACTTGTCGCCGGGGTACGCCTCGATGGCGCTCGTGCCGACTGCCCGGCGCGTCTCGACGAGGCCGCGGTAGAAGCGACTCGTCCGGCCGGCATCGAGGATGTCCGCCAGAACGGTGTAGACGGGCGCGTCGGGGTGGGAGCCCGCCGGCCGGTGGAAGCCCATGAACACGAACGGCTGCGCGCGGTCGACGAGTGTCACGCGGCGCTCGCCGAGCTGCTCGGGCTCCACAGTCGGGACGCGCTCGGGAATGGGTCCGGACGGAACGGAGCCGAAGTAGAGCGCCGCGAGGCGCTGCATCTCGGCCGGCTCGACGTCGCCCACGATGGCGACCGTGAGGTTGCCGACGCCGTAGTACGCCTCGAAGAAGGCCTGCGCCTCGGCGCGCGAGAGCGCCTGGAGGTCGGACTCGTAGCCGATCGTCGGCCGGCCGTACGGGTGCGCCTTGAAGGCGACGGTGAGAAACTCCTCGAAGAGCCGGCCCACCGGGTTCGAGTCGGTCCGCTGCCGGCGCTCCTCCCGCACGACGTCGCGCTCCTGGTAGAACTCGCGGAGCACGGGCCGCGCCCAGCGGTCCGATTCGGTCGCGAACCACAGCTCGGCTTTGTTGGCGGGGAGCGAGTAGAAGTAACCCGTCTGGTCCGCCGATGTGAACGCATTGACGCCCTCGGCTCCGTTGAGCGCGAGGAGCCGGTCGAAGGCCGCGTCGTCCACGAACGCCTTGGCCGAGTCGCGGACCGCCTCGAAGGCGGATGCGAGCGCTGCCACCTCGGGCTCGGGTGCGCCCGAGAGGCGGGCCGCGCGGAGGCGGGCAAAGGCGGCGTCCTCTCGGCCCATCGCGGTGAGTTCGGCCGTGAGGCCGGTGGTGCCAAGGCTCGTCGTTCCTTTGAACGCCATGTGCTCAAACATATGCGCCACACCCGATTGCCCCTGCGGCTCATCGACCGACCCGACGTCGGCGTACGTGAAGAACGAGACGACGGGGGCCTCGCGGCGCGGGACGACGAGGAACGTCATGCCGTTGGGCAGCTCGAACCGGGTTACGAGCGTATCGAACCGCGCGAGCAGCGACTGCGCCCCGGCGGGGGTAGCGGCGGCGAGCAGGACCAGGGCGGCGGCAGCGCGGCGGAAGACAGCGGGCATCGATTACGGGTGTCCCCGGCGGACGTCGTGGACGAGAAAGCTAGCGCCGCGACGCGTCGTCGGTCGCGACACGCGGGACGCGCGTCGTGAGGCCGGTCGTGAGGACGTACGCGATCGTCCCTGCGGCGTCCGCGACGTCGAGCGCAGACGGGCCGCCGGGGCCGAACAGGACCGCCTCGTCGCCCACCCGGACGCTCGCGCCGCGGCCCTCTGGCCGGCCGAGATCCAACATCAGCATGTCCATGCACACGCGCCCGGCGACCGGATAGAGCCGCCCGCCGACGCCCACGCGCCCGCGGTTCGAGAGCGCGCGCGGGACGCCGTCGCCATAGCCAGCGGCTACCGTCGCGACGACGGTCGGCTCGGTCGCCCGCCACGTCTGGCCGTACGAAACCGTCGCCCCGGGCGCGAGCGTTTTGACTTGAACGACGCGTGAGACAAGCCGCATCACCGGCCTGAGGTCCGCGGCGACACCGGCCAGCATCCGGTCCGAGACGAGCCCGTAGAGCGCCCCGCCGGTGCGCACGATCTGCCGGCCCCGGACACTGGCGGGCGTCGTGAGGAGCCCGCCCGTGTTGGCGAGGTGGAGGAGCGGCGGCACGGCCACGCCTTCCGCGCCGAGGCGCGCGACGAGCGCG
This sequence comes from Rubricoccaceae bacterium, assembly GCA_031425425.1. Classification (GTDB taxonomy): domain Bacteria; phylum Bacteroidota; class Rhodothermia; order Rhodothermales; family Rubricoccaceae; genus DASVSE01. The sequence continues at coordinate 19,586 of JANPJI010000029.1, read as the reverse complement.
TCGAACCGGGCGATTTGCTCCGCCGTGAAGTCCCCGGCGACGTTGGCGAAGTGCGTCCACAGCCCGTCCACGGTCACGCCGGGGGCGTTGTCGAGGCCACGGAGGACGGCGACGGCCTCGTCGGGGTCGAGCCCGAGGCGGTGCATCCCGGTGTCCACCTTCACGTGGACCGCGAGGGGTCCGTCCCGGCGGGCGACGTCGATCACGGCCTCGGCTCCGTCGGCCGATGTCACGGTGACGTCGAGCGCGTGGCGGGCGCAAAGCGAGAGCGCCTCGGGGAGGGCCGCGCCCATGACGAGGATCGGCGCGGCGATGCCCGCGCGGCGCAGCGCGGCTCCCTCGACGGCGTTCGCGACCGCGAGCCGCGAAACCCCCGCCTCGACGAGCGCCCGGCCCACGGCGACGGCCCCGTGCCCGTACGCGTCCGCCTTGACCGCGGCCATAACCTCGGCGCCGCCCGCGAGGGCCAGGACGCGCCCCGCGTTGTGGCGGAGCGCGCCGAGCGAGATCTCGGCACGCGTCGGGGCGAGGGCGTCGAGATCGGGGTCGAGGGTGGCGGCGGGCACGGGTGCGGCGGGCGGAAGGGCCGGAGTCTAGCGCCGCGCGAGGCGGGCCGGACAGGGGCCGGGCTACCTTCGCCGGATGTCCGACAGCTCGCCCAGCATCTCGTACGCCGCCGAGCTCAGGCGAAAGGCGCTTCACCTCGGGGCGCTCGTCCTGCCGGCCGGAATCCTCCTTCTCGGGCGACCGCTCGCCGCGACCGTGCTCGTCCCTCTCGCCGTCGTCGCGGTGCTGTGCGACTGGGCACGCGTCCGCGTGGAACCGGCGCGGCGCGTGCTCCACACGTTATTCGCCGGGCTGATGCGCCCCGAGGAGCTCCCCCCGCTCGGCGGGCCGGTCGTGCTCAACGGGGCGACGTGGATGTGCGTCGCTTCGGCCGTCTGCGCCGTCGTCTTCCCCCCTGCCGTCGCCGCGGCAGCGATGGCGATGGTGATGGTGGGCGACGGGGCCGCAGCCGTCGTCGGCCGGCGCTTCGGTCGAACGATGTGGCCGGGCGGGCTCAAGTCGGTCGAGGGAACGGCCGCGTTCGTCGTGACGGCCTTTGCCGTGGGCCTGGCTGTCGTGTACTGGCCCGGCGCGGGGCTGACGCTGGCGGCGTGCGCGGCCGGGGCGGTCGTGGGGGCCATCGCCGAGGCAGTCCCGGTCCCGGTCAACGACAACGTGCGCGTGCCGCTCGTGGCCGGGGCGGCGATGCTGGCCGTGCTGGCCCTCTTGTGATGGGACGACTTCAGGACATCGCACGCCGCGCCGAGGCGCTAGCCCGTCGGGCGGTCGAGCTGGAGCCAATGCCGCAGCCGCCGCTGCGCCCGACGCGCTACCCGGTCGTGCTGATGCACGGGTTCGGGGCGCTTGCCAACGCGGTCCAGGGCGGCGTGCTCCACGCCGAGGCGATGCACCTCCGCGCGCGCGGCATCTGGGCCTACGCGCCGCACGTGAACCCGTACGACACCGTCGCCGTTCGGGCTGCCTCGTGGGCGGACCGCCTGGCTCAGGTCGTCGCGGAGACGGGAGCCGAGCGGCTGAACCTCGTCGGCTTCTCATCCGGCGGGCTCGACGCGCGCCATCTGGCGACGGAGCTGGGCTGGGCCCCGCGGCTGGCGAGCCTCGTCACCGTCGCGACACCGCACCGCGGGACAGCCCTGGCGCAGTTCGTCCTCGACCGTCCGGACCGCCTCCGCTCGTGGGCGGTCGGGCTGATGGATTTTTTCGGGCGCGCCGCCTACGAGTCGGCCGCACCGCACGCGGCCGACGCGCTCGCTGAACTCGCCCCGGAGGCCGTAGCGGCCCGGTTCGGCGAGGCGACGATCCCCGGCGTGTGGTGCGCCTCGTTCGCTGCACAAGCTGGCAAGGGGGCCGCCGCCTCGATGTACGCGCCGCTTGTCGTACCGAACCGGATCCTCTACGGCCTTGCCGGCCTCAACGACGGCATCGTCCCGACCGCGAGCGCTGCCTGGGGAGAACAACTCGGCGTGCTCGACGCCGACCACGCGCGCCTCGTGGGCCTCACCCTCACCCCGTCCGAGACGTTCGAGTCGTGCGCGTTCTACCTGTCCCTCTGCGACCGCCTCGCCGTCCGGGGGTTGTAAAGGGTCAGTGGCCAGTAGGCAGTGGCCAGTGGCAGATCGTCGGCCTTTCCCTTCTGCCACTGCCTACCGCCTCGGCGGCAACGGCCGCCGATACTGGCCACTGGCCCCTCTTAGCGCCGGCTCATGAACAGCCGGAGGACGTACCAGAACAGGAGCGCGACCGAGGCGAAGAGCTCGATGGCGGCCGAGACGTGCCGGTCCTCGGGGTAGTTGTTCAGCACCTTGTCCGTGTCATACAGGATCGCGGCTCCGGCGAAGGCGATCATCGCAACCGAGAACCACGTCCCGAGTTCGAACCCGAAGACCACCGCGGCGACGATGGCTCCGATCGCCACGATGCCGCCCCACTTCAGGAGCGACCCGAGGAAGGAGAAGTCCTTGCCGGTGAACACGACGAGGGCCGTGAGGGCGGAGAAGCCGGCCAACGTGACCCAGGCGGCCTTGCTGATGAGGTTGTCGTCGCCGCTCTCGGCCGAGTACGCGGCTGCAAGCGCGAGCAGCGGCACGAAGATGAGCGCCTGCATCGCGACCGTCGCGAGCAGCGCGGCGTACTGGGCGGGCTTGGATTCCGCCGTGGCGGCGGTCTTGCTGGCGAACCAGCTCACGAGCATGAACCCGCCGAGCACGAGCAGCCACGACGTGCCGAGCATCGCGTTCGCGATAGGGTACGCGAGCCCACTCGTAAACAGGAACGCCTCGATGGCGGCGAACAGCAGGATGGCACCGAGCAGGTGCGCGTACGTCCTGACCAGGAAGCCGGCGCGGGCGTCGGTCCCGAGCGCGGAGACGGGAAGGCGGTCGATCATCGGGGGTGACGGGTGTGAGAACATCCAGAACGTACGGCGGGCGCTCAGGATGCGAGCCGCGCAGCGCTGAACAGAGAATCCGCGTCGTCGGGCTCGCCGAGGAGCCGGCGCGCGGCGAGGCGCCCGAAGCGGAGCCCGAATCCCATCCCGTGGCCCGTGAACCCGGCCGCGTAGATCGCGCCGGGTACGCCAGGCACGTCGCCGAGCACGGGCAGACCGTCGGGCGAGAAGCCCATCGTGCCGGACCACCGCCGCTCGACAGCCGCGCCGGACGCCGCAGGAATGTGCGCACGGAGGTACGCCTCCAGGTCCGCCTGGAGCGCCTCGGTCGTCGCGTCGGCGTGGCCCACTTCGTCCGCCTCGTGGAGGTGGCGCGCGCCGCCGAGCAGGACGCGCCCGTCGGGCGTCTGGCGCGCGTAGTAAAAGCCGTCGTGCGAGTACACCGGCACAGGCAGACTGCGAGCGACGGGGGCGGTGGCGAGCATCTGGGCACGGACCGGCCGGACGACGTGGTCCAGCGCCGGGACGAGCGCGGGCAGGGCCGCATTCGCCGCGACATAGACGCGCTCCGCCTCGATCGCGCCGCCGCCGTCGAGGACGAGGCGAACGCCCGTTCCTGCCGGATCGAGTCGCTCGACGCGCGTGTGCTCGCGGATCTCGGCTCCGCTCGCCGCGGCGAGGGTGCGCACGAGCCGGACCGGATCGACGGCCCCGCCCTCGGGGACGAAGAGGGTCCCGACGAATCCGCGCGTGCCGAACCCGTCGCCCGGACTCCATTCCGCCTCGACGCCATCCTCCGCGAGCAGATTGCGCGAGCGCACCAGGCGGTCCGCCTCGGCCGCCGAGCCGGCGGCGAGCAGGCTGCCCGTCCGGACCGCCCCGGCACCGGGCAGGGCGAGCACTTCGGCGAGGTTCTCGGCTGTGAACGCCCACACGCGCCGGGCAACGTCGCGACCGTAGGCGTCCACGGCCGAGGCGTAGTCCGCGTGCGTGCCGAGGAGCAGGAAGCCGGCGTTGCGCCCGCTCGCACCGTGGGCGAGCCGCTCGGCCTCGACGAGGACGACGCGGAGATCCGGCCGCATCTGCCCGAACGCGTAGGCCGCCGACGTCCCTGCGATGCCCCCGCCGACGATGGCGACGTCGCACACGGTCGTTCCGAGCGGGCGCTGCCACGGCGAGACGGTTCCGGAGGCCGCCGTCATGTCCGTGTGTCCACGACGACGCGGCCGACCGTTTCGCCATGGACGATCCGCTCGGCCCAGGTGGGCACGTCGGCGAGGCCGATGGTGGTCGTGGCGAGGTGCTCGAAGGCCCCGGCGGCGTCGGCCTCGGCGAGAAGCGCCCAGGCGGCCTCGCGGCGTGCAGGCGGGGCCGTGTTGGAGTCGATCCCGGCGAGCGTCACGCCGCGCAGGATGAACGGGAAGACGGTCGTGTGCAGATCCGCCGAGGCGGCATTCCCGCAGGCCGCGACGACGCCGTGGCGCTGCGTCGCGGCGAGAATCCGCGCGAGCGGCTCGCCTCCGACCGTATCGACGGCCGCGTCCCACTGCCCTTTCGCGAGGGCGGGGCCGGGACCCAGCGCGTCGCGCCCGACGACGTGTGCCGCGCCGAGACCGCGGAGCGCCGCGTGCGCCGCGGGCGTCCCGCTGACGGCCGTCACGTCGTAGCCGGCATGGGCGAACAGACCCACGGCGACCGACCCGACCCCGCCCGAGGCCCCGGTCACGACGACGGCTCCCGTATCCACTCCGCCGTGGCGGACGGCGAGCAGGGCGAGAGCGGCCGTCAGCCCGGCCGTCCCGAAGGCCATCGCGCGCGCGGGCGTCCAGCCATCGGGCAGGCGGACGAGGTGGCGGGCCGCCGCCGAGGCGCGCTCGGCGAAGCCGCCCCACTGCGTCTCGCCCGTCCCCCAGCCGGTCAGAATCACCCCGTCGCCCACCGCCCAGGTGCTCGACGTCGACGCCTCGACGGTCCCGGCGGCGTCGATGCCGGGAACGAACGGGAACGCGCCGCGGATGACCTTGCCGGTTCCGGTCACGGCGAGGCCGTCCTTGTAGTTCAGGCTCGAATGCGTGACCGCGATTCGAACGTCGCCCGGCGGCAGCCGGCTATTGTCGATTGTCTCGACGCGGGCGTCGAGGCCCGTGGGCGTCTCGTGGAGCAGAAGGGCGCGCATGAGCAGGTCGGCGGTGGGGGAAGTGGAATCTAGGCGGGCCGATGCGCTCCGACGCGCCCCTGCCCCTGCCACGCGGCCCCGTACTTTCACCCATCCCTCCTCTCCCGACTCCATGCCGCCGGACTCGCTCCTCACGACCCCTCTCCACACCGCACATCTCGCTGCGAACGCAAAGATGGCCCCGGTCGCGGGCTACGACATGCCCATCCAGTACACGGGCATCCTGGACGAGCACCGCGCCGTGCGGTCCGCCGCCGGCCTGTTCGACGTGAGCCACATGGGCGAGTTCAGGGTCCGCGGCCCGCAAGCCGAGGCGTTCGTGCAGCGCCTCGTCACCAACGACGCCGCCGCGCTCACGGACGGCAAGGCGATGTACGCCGTGCTCTGCCACGAATCCGGCGGGGCCGTGGACGACCTGCTCGTGTACCGCCTCGCCGCGGACCACTTCCTGCTCGTCGTCAACGCCTCGAACCGGCGCAAGGACTGGGACCACGCGAGCGCCGTTCTGGCGCAGGGCGCGTTCGCGGTGGAGCTGACCGACGAGTCGGACCGGACCGCCCTGCTCGCGCTCCAGGGGCCGCGGGCGTTCGAGATCTTCGAGGCGGCGATGGGGTTCAGCGCGGCGCACATCCCGTACTACCACTTCGAGGAGGCCGCGCCGGGGGCTGTCGCCGGGGCGCAGCACGCCATCGTCTCGCACACGGGCTACACCGGCGAGAAGGGCCTGGAGCTTTACGTCGAGAACGAGGCGGCCGTGGCCGTGTGGGACGCGCTCCTGGCGGCGGGCGCCCAGTACGGGCTCAAGCCGGCCGGACTCGGCGCGCGCGACACGCTGCGCCTCGAAGCGGGCTACTGCCTGTACGGCCACGAACTGACCGACGACACGACCCCGCTCGAAGCCGGTCTCGGCTGGGTCGTCAAGCCGGATGCGAAGGACTTCGTCGGCCGGGACGCGCTCGTCGCGCAGAAGGCCGCCGGCGTGCCGCGGCGCCTGGTCGGGCTCGTCTGCGATGGCCGCGGCCTCCCCCGCGACGGGTTCTCTGTGCTCGACGCGGCCGGCGCCCACGTGGGCACGGTTACGAGCGGTTCGACATCCCCGGTTCTCGGGACAGGTGTTGCGCTCGCGCTCGTCGAAAACCGCCCCGAACTAACAGCGGTCGGCACGCGGCTCGCCATCGACGTTCGCGGCCGGCCCATCGCGGCGGTCGTCACCAAGCCTCCATTCCACACCGCGGCATAAGGGGGCGAACCGCACGCCTTTCAGGCCAGCTCGTCCGGGACGGTCGGCCGTTTACGGCGGAGAGCGTAGGCGACACTTGCCACGGCGACTGTCGCCGCGAGCCCGACGAACTCGGCCCTGGTTGCCTGGAACAGGAGCGCGAGCACGACGCCCGCGCCGAGGAGTGGAACGAGGGGGCCGCCGGGCGCCCGGAACGGTGGTCCCGCCTCCGCCACGCCGCGCCGCCGGAGCTGCAGAGCCGCGAGGCACACGGTGAGGTAGATCAGCAGGAGCCCCGCGCTGGCGAGCGCGGCCAACTGAGCGAACGTCCCCGACGCGGCGAAGCCGAACGCGAGCGCGGCGTACGTCCCGATGGCGACGTGGGGCGTCCGGAAGCGGGGGTGGACACGGGCCAGCTGCTCCGAGAAGAACCCGTCGCGGGCCTGTGCGAAGAGCGCACGGGGTGCCGAGAGGAGGTCGCCGCCGAGCGTCCCGAACATGGAGAGTGCGGCGCCCGCGAGCAGGAGTGTCCGGCCGGGCCCGCCGAGGATGCGGCCTGCGGCCTCGGCGAGCGGTGCCTCGGTCGCCCCCGGCAGGTCCGCCCCGAGGACGCCCTGCGCGACGACCTGGAGCGCGAGGTAGAACGCGAGGACGGTCGCTACGGCGAGCCCGACGGCGCGGGGGACCGTCCGGCCCGGGTCGCGGATCTCGCCGCTCGCCGTCAGCGCGCCCTCGGGGCCAGCGAAGGCGAAGAACAGGACGAGCGCCGTGCTCCCGATGGCCCCGACCGACGGCCACCCCGCCCACGCGAGGTTCTCCGGCCGGACCGCCGGGAGCCCGACCGCGATGAGCACGAGGAGCGGGACGAGCTTGACGGCCGTCGCGACGATGGCGAACCGGGCCCCCTGCCGGACGCCGCGGATGTTGACGAGGGCCAGCCCGCCGATGAGCACGGCCAGGGAAGCGGCCCGCCCGATGGGGTCCGCGAACGCCGGGTGCACCTGAGCCAGCGTGCCCACGAGCGCCGTCGCCACGGCGGCGTGGGAGAGCACGCCGAAGGCGAACCACAGGAGCGTCCCGACGACGAACCCGACGTAGGGCCCGAAGGCCGCCTCGACGTAGGCGTAGGTCCCGCCCGAGCGAACGACCCGGCTGCCGGCCTCGGCGAAGCACGTCATCACGAGCCCCATCACGAGCGCGCAGATGACGTAAGCCACGAGCGCCGCCGGCCCCAGCGCCGCTGCGACGACGGCCGGCAGCACGAAGATGCCGGAGCCAATGGTGAGGTTGACCGCGTTCGTCGCGACGGCCCGGACGCCGAGCGCGCGGACGAGCCCCTCGGACGAGGACGGAGCGGGGTTCGGAGCGCCCTCCATCAGAGCCCCACCCGCGCCACGAGCGCCTCGCCCAGCGCCGCTTTCAGCATACCTTGGAAGTGGTGGACGCCCGCCTCGCATTCGACCGAGAAACGCCCCCGGTCGTAGGCCCGCGACGCGAGCCCGCGCTGGACGTGCGCGCAGATCTCGGCGTCCTCGCCCTGCACGAGATCGCTGAACGCGGCGTCGTCGGCGATCCGGCGGGCAGCCTCGGCCGATGCCACGTCGTCGTAGTACGAATCGAATACGACTCGACAACGGTCCGGTCCGGTCGGAATCACGCTGTTCACCTGTAACCGCCCGGGCAGGACGTTCAGCATCGTGTTGGGGAAGACGAAGTAGTAAAACGCCTCGCCGTCGCCGTACGCGTGGTCGCCGTTCCGGAGCGGGCTGTGCTGAAGGCTGTAGTGTGGGTGCGTCTCCGTGACGTAGGCGCGGACGTCGAGCACCGTGCACAGCTCGGGATGGACGAGCGGGATGTGATAGCCCTCGAGGTAGTTGTCCACGTAGACCTTCCAGTTGCACGCGACGTCGTAGTCCACGCGGCCGTGGAAGTGAAGGCCGCCGAGCTGCATCGGCGCGATCCTCTCGCGGACGCCAGCCAGCACCGTCTCCAGGTCGGGTCCGGCGCCGGTCAGGTTCACGAAGAGCACGCCCTCCCACGACTGGATCGGCACGGGGACAAGTCCGTAGTCGGCCTTGTCGAACAGCTCGGTCTGGTCGAACCGAGGCACGCCTCGGAGCGCGCCGTCGAGCGTGTAGGTCCACCCGTGATACTTGCACTGGAGCATCGCCACGCAGCCGCGAGCGTCCATCGCGAGCGGGCCGGCCCGGTGCCGGCACACGTTGTAGAACGCGCGGACGACGTGGTCACGGCCGCGGACGACGAGAACGGGCTCTCCGGCAACGGTCGCCGTGAGGTACGAGCCGGGAGCCGGGAGTTGTCCCTCGTGGCCGACGTACTGCCACGTGCGGGCGAACACCGCGTCGCGCTCGGCGGCGAGGAACCGGGGGTCGGTGTACCAGCTCGACGGGACGGTCTCGGCCTGTGCGAGAGGGTCGATCTGGAGCGTCTCCGCGGTAACGTCGGGCAGGGAAGCGAGAGTCGGGGTCATGCGGGGCCGAGGCTGGTCCGGTGCTCACGGGGTTAGTCAACGTACGCGTCAGTGGCGAACAGGCAACGGCGTTCACGTCTGGCCCTTCCCGGAGGGTCGTTCTCACGTCCCAAACGGCGACGCCAGCGGCGGAGCATGGTGCAGCCGGCCTTTCGGCACCGAGTCGTATCTTGGGCGCGCCTCCACGAGGCACCTTCCCCGGACCTCCCCCCGACCCGGTGAGCACAGCCGAACGCCGTCCCCGAACCGCGCCCCGCAAACGGCCGCCGGCCCCGAAAGCCTCCTCGCGCGCCGCCGAGGCGGCCGTCACGATCCAGCGCAAGCAGGAGGTCCTCGGGATCGTCCTGATGGCCCTCGCGGTCCTGCTGGGCCTCGCCGTCGTGAGCCACTCCGCCGCGGACGACGCGTTCCTCGGCGGGGCCGACCGCAGCGACCTCTTCGCCTTCGGCGACAACCGCCTCGCCAACCTCCTCGGCGTCGTCGGCGCGCTCGTCGCCCGGCTGCTCGTCACGGACCTCATCGGGTTCCCGGTCCTCGCGCTCCTCGCCGTGCTCCTGGCGTGGGGCTACGTGCTGCTGCGCCAGAAGACGCCGCTGTTCCTGCCGCTGCTCACCGGCCTCGCGGTCGCCGGGGCGCTCTTCGCGGCGTGCTTCTTCGGCTGGTTCGACATCCACACCGACACCGACCTCGCGCGGTGGTCCGGCGGCGTCGGCACCGGCGTCGCGGGGTGGATGTCCAACGTGCTCGGCAACACAGGCGCGCTGATCGTGCTCGTGGTCGGGCTCGTCGTGACCGTCCTGCTGGCCGTCGACCGCGACATCCAGACGTCGCTGGACCGCGTCGAGGGCGCGGCCGTCGGGCTCAAGACGGGGCTCACGGACGGCTGGGCGGCCTACCGCGGCGGGGCGGCCGAGCGGAAGCTCCTCCGCGGCGAGGCGCGCGCGGCGGCCTTCGCCGAGCGAGCCGCGCGGAGCGCCGAGCGCGACGCCGAGCGCGAGAAGACCCTCAAGGAGGCCCGAAAGGCTGCCCGCGAGCGTGCCGCCGAGCAGAAGGCCGGCGACGGGGCCGGTCGCCTCGACGCCGCCGGGGCGTCTGAAGACGAGGCGTTCGACGACGGCCTCGACGACACGCTTCCCGAACTTGTCGTGCCCTCCGGAGACGGCGCGCGGCCCCGCCCGCTCCCCGCGCCGGTCGCCCCTGAGGCGGAGGTCGAGGACCCGGAGTTGGACCGCCTCGTGGACGACGAGCGCGCCGCGAGCGGACTGTCCAGCGCTGGCCCGGCCGTCCACGTCCACACGCCCGTTCAGGAGGCCGAGGTGGACCTCGACGCCGAGCCCGCCCGCACGACCGCCTCGGCCGACGCCGCCTACCAGTTCCCGTCGATTGAGTTGCTGGAGCAGACTGAGACGGATCAGCAGGTGGACATGGCGGAGATCGAGGAAAACAAGCAGACGCTGCTGGACAAACTCCAGACGTACAACATCGAGATCACCGAGATCGACGCTGTCGTCGGGCCGACGGTCACGCGCTACGAGCTGACGCCGGCACCGGGAATCAAGATCAGCCGCATCACGGCGCTCGAAGACGACCTCGCGATGGCGCTCGCCGCGCCCGGCATCCGCATCATCGCCCCGATCCCGGGCAAGAGCGCCATCGGCGTCGAGATCCCGAACCGCAGCCGCGAGATGGTCCGCCTCCGGCAGACGCTCTCCACGCCGACGTTCCGCGATGCGGCCCGCGGCGGCAAGATGGCCCTCCCGATCCCGATCGGGAAAACCATCGAGGGCGGCGTCTACGTCGAGGACCTCGCCAAGATGCCACACCTCCTTGTGGCCGGGGCGACCGGCTCGGGCAAGTCGGTCGGCGTGAACGCGCTCATCGTGGGCCTGCTGTACGCGAAGCACCCGGCGGACCTCAAGTTCGTCATGATCGACCCCAAGAAGATCGAGCTCAACGGCTACGCGACGCTGCTGAACCACTTCTCGGCGATGCCGGTGGACGCCGAGGACCCGATCATCACGGACTTCGCGCAGGCCGCGGCCGTGCTCCGCTCGTGCGAGCGCGAGATGGAACTCCGCTACGATCTGCTCGCCGAGGCGGGTGTCCGCGGCATCGTCGAGTACAACGACAAGTTCGCCAAGGGAGCGCTCGTCCCGCTCGGCGGCAAGCATCGCCACCTGCCCTACCTCGTCGTCATCGTGGACGAGCTCGCGGACCTCATGATGACGTCCGCTAAGGAGGTCGAGGCACCGATCGCGCGCCTCGCACAGATGGCCCGCGCCGTCGGCATCCACCTCGTCCTCGCCACCCAGCGGCCGTCCGTCGACGTCATCACGGGGCTCATCAAGGCCAACTTTCCCTCCCGGATGGCCTACCAGACGTCGTCCAAGATCGACTCGCGCACGATCATCGACGGCGGCGGGGCGCACCAGCTCGTCGGCAACGGGGACCTGCTGCACATGAACGGCAGCCGCCTGACGCGCCTCCAGGGGCCGTACGTGTCCGTGGACGAGGTCGAGGCCGTGACGGCCTTCATCGGCGGCCAGGACGGACCTGGCCCCTACCTACTTCCGCCGATGGACCCGCACGAGTCCGCTCCGGCGGGCGCGGCGGGCGACTCGTCCGAGGACCGCGACGACCTCTTCCAGGATGCGGCGCGCGTCATCGTTCGCTCGCAGCAGGGGTCGGTGAGCCTGCTCCAGCGCAAGCTGTCGGTCGGCTACACGCGCGCGGCACGCCTCGTGGACCAGCTCGAAGATGCCGGCATCGTCGGCCCGTTCGAGGGTTCGAAGGCGCGCGAGGTGCTCGTGACGAGCGAGTTCCAGCTCGACGAGATGCTCAACCCCGGCTCCGGCCTCGCCGCGTTCGACGACGAGGCGTAATCCTTACGGAGCGCTCGCCTCCGCGGGCGGGCTGTCGCACACGTACAGGTCCAGCGTCTCGCCACCGATCCTGTGCTCGCCCCCTCGGACGAACCCGAGCGACGCAAGCACGCGAACGGACGCTGCGTTGGCAGGCATCACGATCGCCGCGATGCGCGCGTGGCCGAGCGCGCGTCCGTGGGCGAGCACGGCCGAGGCGGCCTCGCGGGCGTAGCCCAGGCCGCGGTACTCGGGCAGAAGGGCAAACCCGATGTCGACGTCGGCCAGGCCGTCGCGGCGCAGGAGGCCGCACAGTCCGATCGCCGTGCCCGAGCCGCGCAGGCCTACCCGGTACAGCCCGACGCCGTGCGCCCGGAGCATCGCAGAGGGTCCGTCGCGGACGTACGCCTGCGCGTCGCGGAGCGTCCGCACGCCGCGGTCGCCGATGAATCGCAGCCAGTCCGCGTCGGTCACGAGGCGGCGGACGAACGGCGCGTCGCGGCCGGTCAGCCGCGACAGCACGAGGCGCTCCGTTTCGGCGACAACGCGCACGCCTAGACCGGGATCGCCGCCGCGTTGATCACGTGCTCGACGGCGCGAATGCGGCCGAGCGTCGCGTCGTCCGGCATGGAGCCGCCGGCGGCGGCGGTGTCGAAGCGGATGCGGGCGACGGCGGCCTCGGCCCCGGCGAAGACGAGGTTCTCCATCTCGTGGACGTTCCAGCCCGCCTCGCGGATCTCGCCGAGCACGCCCGCCAGCACGCCGACGCGGTCGCGGTGGCGCACCGTCAGCAGATGCGTCGCGGGCGTGTGCGCGGCGAGGTTGACCACGTTGTCCACGCGGCCCGTCTCGGCGTAGGCGAGCAGGATCCGCACGGCTTCGTCGCCGATGGCCGCCGTCGCCTCGTCGGTCGACGCGCCGACGTGGTGCGTGATGTAGGCGCGGTCGGCGAGCGGGTGCGCGAAGTCGCCCGTGCCCGTTGCGGGCTCGCCGGCCGGGACGTCGGTGGCGTAGCGGAGGCCGTTGGACTCGATGGCGTGGGCGACTGCGGCTTCGTCCACCGTCTCGGCGCGGCTCGTGTTGACGAGCGAGGCGCCGGGGCGCATCGCCGCGAGAAGGTCCTCGCCGACGAGCCCGAGCGTGTCCGCCGTCTTCGCGACGTGGACTGAGAGGACGTCCGCCACGCGCGCCACGTCGAGCGGCGTCTCGGCGCGGACGATGCCCATCCCGATGGCCTGCGCATCGGTGAGCGAACGGCTCCACGCGACGACGGGCATCCCGAAGGCGGCGGCCCGGGCGACCATCTCGCGCCCGATGTTGCCCATGCCGAGCAGCCCGAGCGTCCGCCCGCGGAGCCCGGCCGCCTTCGAGTAGCCCTTCTTGTCCCACGCACCGCTGCGGGCGCTGGCGACGTTTTCCGGGATGCGGCGGTCGAGCGCGAGGATCAGTCCGAAGGCGAGCTCGGCGACTGCCGAGGCGTTCTTGCCGGGGCAGTTGGCGACGTAGACGCCCCGCGCCGAGGCCGCAGCGACGTCGATCGTGTCCACGCCCGCGCCCGCACGGACGACCAGTTCGAGCCCGCGCCCGGCGTCGAGGTGCTCGGCCGTGACCTTCGTCGAGCGGACGATGAGGGCGGCCGGGTCGTGCTCGCGGAGGGCCGCGGCGAGCGTGTCGCCGCTTAGGCCGGGGTCGGAAACGACGGTGTGGCCGGCAGCCGAGAGGCGGTCGAGGCCGGCCTGCGAGAAGGCATCTGCGACAAGGACGAGCATCAGAAACGGGATGAGGGATGGGGCATGCGGGATGCGGAAAGGACAATGCGGGATCAGCCCCACATGCCTTATCTCCCATCCCATATCCCCTCAGAAGCGGTGGATGAGCAGGCCGGAGCGAAGCTTGGGCTCGAACCACGTCGACTTGGGCGGCATGAGTTCGCCGGCGTCGGATACGTCGAGGAGGTCCTCTGGGGACGTGGGGAACATGGCGAAGGCGATCTCCGCCTCGGCCGAATCCACGAGACGCTCCAGTTCTTCGGTGCCCCGGATGCCGCCGACGAATGCGATGTTGGCGTCCGTTCGCGGATCGCGGATGTTCAGCATCGGCTCCAGGACAAACTCCGAGAGGCGGGCGACGTCGAGCGTGTCCGCCACGCCGTCGCGGGCGGTCTCCGGGAGTGCGAGCGAGATCCAGCCGACCTCGTCCGAGAGGTACACGCCCACGAGGCCCGGCTCCTCGGGCTCGGCGAAGAGGGCCTCCTCGATGTCGAACCGGCTGCGGAGCTGCTCGAGGAACTTGGGCTTGCCGGCGGGCAGCTTCTTGACGACCCGGTTGTAGGCCTGGATCTCCATGTCCTCCATCGGGAAGAGGACCGCGAGGAAGTCCTGCGCGCCCGGCTCGTCCGGCATCTCGCGTGCCACGCGAGCCGCGGCAGCGCAGCGGTGGTGGCCGTCCGCGACGTAGAGCGCCTCGATGTCCGCGAAGGCGTCCGTGAGCGCGTCGGGGCTCGGGACGGCCCAGACGGTGTGCTGCACGTAATCTTTCGCCTTGAAGTCGTAGAGCGGGTCGCCCGCCATCGCCGCGGCGACGAGCGCGTCCACGGCGTCCGCCCCGCGGTACGTCAGCATGACCGGCTCGGCGTGTGCGCGCTGGGTGCGGACGTGCCGGGTGCGGTCGTCCTCTTTGTCCGGCCGCGTGTTCTCGTGGCGGAGGATGCCGCCGGGCTCGCGGCTGTCGTAGGCCGCCGCCGAGACGAGGCCCACGACGCCGGTCTGCTCGCGGCCGTTCATGACGAGGCGGTAGACGAAGAGGCCGGGCGCGTCGTCCTGGACGAAGTGCTCGCCCTCGGCGAACGCCGCGAGCGCGCGGGCACCGCCGTCGTAGACCGCGTCGGCGTGCTCGTCGGTCCCTGCCGGGAGGTCGATCTCGGGGCGGACGACGTGGAGGAACGAGAGCGGGTTGCCGGCGGCGAGCTCGCGGGCCTCGGCGACGGAGACGACGTCGTAGGGGACAGAGGCGACGCGCTCGGCGTCGGCGGGGACGGGGCGGAGGGCGTGGAACGGGCGGACGGAGGCCATGGCCGAGGCCGAGGGGGCGAGTGGGACTGCGCGAAGATAGAGCGCGCCGCCTGCACGATGATCCACGGCACGGCGCGCCCGTGGTCTGGTCTCTTCACCCGATCTCGACGGACGGGGTCGCGCGGCGAGCGGCGGCGGCCGTATCTTGGGCGTCCACACTGCGGGGTGGAGAAGTGGTATCTCGTCGGGCTCATAACCCGAAGATCGTCAGTTCGAATCTGGCCCCCGCTACACCGAACGCCGGCTCCTCCTGAGGGGCCGGCGTTTCTGCTGTACCGGCGTCGCGTGCGGGCCGGGATCACCGCGCGTCGCGCCGGGGTCGGACGGGCTCCCGTCCGCCACCCGATGCCCGCCGCCCCGCCTGCTGCCTTCGCCCTGGACGTGTTCGGGCGAGCGTTCGACCGCCTCGACGCCGCGTGGGAGTCTGCCGCGACACGCCGCTGGACGGCCAACGCGCTCGCGGTGGCGTTCGTCGGCACGCTCGCCGTCATCGAGGCGCACCGGTGGGGCGTTCTGCCGGCGGGCCTCGCCGCGGTCGTCCCGCGGAGCCACTTCGCCGCTATCGGCGTCGCCTTCACGGCCCTGCTGCTCGTCGAGACGGTCGGGCTCGTGCTCGCGCTCGCCGACTCGGTCGCCGGCTCGGTCGGCAAGCAGTTCGAGCTCTTCTCGCTGATCCTGCTCCGCGACGCGTTCAAGGCGCTGGGCACGCTCAGCGAACCCGTCGAGTGGGCGAGCGCCGAGGCCCCTGTCCGCGTGGCCCTCGCCGACGGGGCCGGGGCGCTCGCCGTGTTCGCGGGGGTGCTGCTCTACGACCGCCTCCAGCAGCACCGCCGGATCACGGCCGACAGCGCCGAGCAGGCGCGGTTCGTGGCGGCCAAGAAGACAATTGCGCTCGTGCTGCTGGCCGCGATCGCCGTCGCGGGTGTGGACGACCTCCGGCGCTACGCGACGGGCGCGGACCCGTACCCGTTCTTCGACCGCGTGTTCACGGCGCTCATCTTCGCCGACGTGCTGCTGGTGCTCGTCTCGCTGCGGTACACGTCCACGTACGCAGTCGTCTTCCGCAACGCCGGCTTCGCGCTCGCGACCGTCGTGCTGCGGCTCGCGCTCGTCGCGCCGGGCGTGTCGGGCGTGGGGCTCGGCGTCGGGGCGACGGCGTTCCTGCTCGCGCTCGCGTGGCTCTACAGCCGGACGCCGCTCCTGCACCCGCCCCACGGGTTGCCCGGCGACGCGGCCCCCGTGGGGGCTGGCCGCCCGTCGGCCCTCCCGTGAGTCGCGGACGGCGGTCGGCCGCCGGGCCACCGCGCGTGGGTTGCACGGGCCGGGTGCGGTGGCGACGTTGGCGCGCTCCCCTTCCGCTGCCCGATGCCTCTCCCCTTCCGCGCCGCGGCGCTCGCCGTCCTCCTCGCGTGCGCCTCGGCGGCCGTCGTCCCGGCGGCCGTCGCCCAGCCCGCGGCCGACGTGCCCGTCGAGCGGGTGATCCTGTTCACGAGCGGCGTGGGCTACTTCGAGCACGGTGGGCGCATCTCCGGCGACGCCGAGGTGACGCTCCAGTTCGACGAGACGGCCCTCAACGACGTCCTCAAGTCGCTCCTCGTCGAGGACCCGCAGGGGCGCGTGGCGGGCGTGCTCTACCCCAGCCAGGCGCCGATCGAGCGGACGCTGCGGTCGTTCGCGATCGACCTCTCGGGCGCGCCCGACCTCGCGGCGATCCTCGCCCAGGCGCGCGGGGCCGAGGTGTCCGTCGAGACCGCCGGCGGGACCGTCCGCGGCACCATCCTCGCAGTCGGCTCCGAGCCGCCGGCTGCTCCGGGCCAGGCGGGCGGGCGAACGCTGACGCTGCTCACGCCCGGCGGGCTCGTCACGGTGCGCCTCGCCGACGCGCGGCGCATCGCCTTCACCGAGGCGGGCCTCCAGGCCGAGATCGATGGGGCGCTCGCGGCACTCGCCGAGGCCCGCGGCGGGCAGCGCCGGCCGGTCCGCATCCAGTTCCGCGGTGGAGCCGCGCGGCGCGTGCGCATGGGCTACGTCGTCGAGGCGCCGGTGTGGAAGACGAGCTACCGCCTCGTGCTGCCCGGCGAGGGCGAGACGGCGGGCACGCTCCAGGGCTGGGCGCTCGTCGAGAACCCGACCGAGAGCGACTGGACGGGCGTGGACCTGACGCTCGTGAGCGGCCGGCCCGTCTCGTTCGTGACCGACCTCTACACGCCGCGCTACGTCGCTCGCCCCGTCGTGACGCTCCCCGACGACGCCGTGACGCAGCCGAGGACGTACGACGAGGGATCACCGCCGCCGCCGCCATCTGCACCACCGCCCGCCGTGACAGGCGCGGACCTTGAGAGCATGCGCACCCGAGGCGCCGCGTCGACGGGCGCCCTCCAGGGCGGGATCGTGGGCACGGTGGGCTCGGGCGACCTCGACATCCGCGGCGGGCGCGGCGAGGAGGCCCAGTACTTCGTCGACGGCGTCCGGGTGGTGGGCGGGCTCGACGCGACGGCGGGCTTCCAGACGCAGGCGACGACCGGCGACTTCGGCGAGCTGTTCGCCTACCGCCTCCCCGACGTGACGCTCCCGCGCCGCGCCTCGGCGATGCTCCCAATCGTCTCCGAGGCCGTCGAGGCCGAGCGGCTGAGCGTCTACTCCGGCACGTCGGGGCGGCACCCGATGCGCGGCGTCCGCCTCCGCAACACGACCGGGGCCAACCTCCGCGGCGGCCCGATGACGGTCCTCGACGAGGGCTACGCCGGCGACGCGCTCCTGCCGGACCTCCCCGCGGGAGTCCAGCGCCTGCTCACGTTCGCCGTGGACCAGGACGTGCTCGTGGACCCGTTCGCGATCCCGAACGCGCCGGGCCGGGTCGAGACGGCGACGCTCCGCGACGGCGTCCTCACGATCCGGCGGAGCGCGCTCACGCAGGGCGGCTACCGCATCGAGAACCGCGGTGCTCGCGACCGGACCGTCCTCGTGGAGCGCCCGCGCCAGAGCGGCGCGCGCCTCGTGGAACCCGCCGCAGCCGAAGAGACGACGCCGGGCCTCTACCGCCTCCGGGTGGACATCGCCGCCGGCTCCGTGGACACCCTCGTCGTCCGCGAGGCGCAGATCCTGGACGAGCAGGTCGTGCTGTTCTACGAGAGCCCCGAGCGCCTCGCCGCCCTCGCCCGCGCCGACGGCGAGTTGCCGGACAACGTGCGCCGCGCCGTCGAGCGGGCCGTCGCGGACCGCCGCGCGCTCGCCGAGACCGAGCAGCGCCTCGGCGCGCTCCAGAACGAGCTCGCGCAGATCGAGCAGGAGCAGAACCGCATCCGCGGCAACCTCCAGGCCGTCGACGCGCAGAGCGACTACGCCCGGCGCCTTCTCCGCACGCTCGACGAGCAGGAGACGCGCATCGAGGCCATCCGCCGCGAGCGAGCTGAACTCGAGGCGCAGGCTGAGGAGCAGCGCAGCGCCCTCCGCGTGAGCCTCCCGTGAGGCATCCGCCCGCCAGCGCCTGCGAGTCCTATCGGGGGGCTGGCGCGCCGACGGTGACGGACGCCGCGAACCGCTCCAGGGTGCGCGGGCCGATCCCTCGCACGGCGAGCACATCCTCGACCGTCCGGAACGGCCCTTCGGTCTCCCGGTAGGCGACGATCCGCGCCGCGAGCGCGGGGCCGATTCCGTCCAGCGACTCGAGGACCTCCGCGCTGGCCGTGTTCAGGTCGATGAGCGCCGAGGCGGGGCCCGCGTCGGCCCCGGCTCCCCGGACGGGCTCCACCGACGCAGCGTCCAACGCCACCCCTCCACCGGACCGGGTGGTCCACCCTCCGCCGACGCTCAGGTAGGGCACCAGCCGCTGCAGCGATTGCGGGCCGATCCCGTTCACGTTTTCCAGGTCGCTCAGGGTGCGAAACGGACCCTCACGGTCCCGGTAGGAGAGGATCCGCCCGGCCAGAGCCGGACCGATGCCGGGCACGCCCTCCAGGTCTTCCGCGGTCGCCGTGTTGAGGTCGAGGCGCATCTCCGAAGGCTCTCCTGCCACCGGGCTGCTCGTCACGCGCACCTGCGCCTTCACCGACGCGACGAGGGCGACGTAGACCGGCGGGTCCTGCACGGGGTCCGGCTCGTAGTCGTACGCCACCCCGAGCAGCTTCACGACGGTCGTCTGCGCCTCGCGGATGAGGTCCTGCCGGATGAACGACAGGGCTAGAAGCCGGTACGCCTGCTGGGCCTGGGCGGCGCTCGCGCCCGGCCAGGCCACACACGTCCCGACGAGCGCCTCGACAGAAGCGAACTCCTGCCGGACGTACCGCTCGCGGGCCTCTGCCAGGGCGACCACGCATGAGTCGGCCGGAGCCGTGACCTGAGCGGACGCGGAGGGGATGGAGACGGCGGACAACCCGCTCGCCAGCCAGAAAACGAGAACACGAACGATTCGGGACATTCGCATATCACACAAATGTAAAGCTGTCCGGCCAGAATACGGCGTCCTCGGCTCGCGACGCGTCGTGATCCCCCGCAACAGCTCCTCGGCAGTTTGCGTCCGTCCACGGTCCGGGCCTTGCCACGCCCTCGGGAGCACCCGACGAGTGCACCTTCCGACTGTGAAAACGGGGACTCCGTCGGCCTATGACGGCGTCCGGACGTTGACGAAGGAAATTGCCCCGCTCTCCGTGCCGCTCCCACTGTCCGTCCTCGACCTCGTCCCGATCCCGTCCGGCGCGACTGCCGCCGAAGCGCTCGGCCGGACCGTCGACCTGGCGCGCCTCGCCGACCGCCGCGGCTTCGCGCGGTACTGGTTCGCCGAGCACCACGGGATGCCGAGCGTCGCCTCGTCGGCCC
>JANPJI010000028.1:0-2818 GCA_031425425.1 Rubricoccaceae bacterium | reverse complement strand
CCAGCCCGACTTCGACGCCCTTCTCGCGGCGCTCGAAGGCTCTGCCGCCTGACCCGATGGCTGCCCCGTTCACCATCAGTGGCCTCCACGACCGCGCCCGAACGCTGGACCGTCGCATCGTCCTGCCCGAGGGAGAGGACGAGCGGACGGTCCAGGCCGCCGTCTGGCTCGCCGATAAGGGCATCGTCCGCCCTGTGCTGCTCGGGCGCGAGGCGCAGGTCCGCGACGCCGGGGCGCGCCTCGGCCTCAGCATTCCGCACACGGTCCCCGTCATCGACCCGGTCCGGAGCGACGCCCGGCAGGGCTATGCCCAGGCGCTGTTCAACCGGCGCAAGGCGAAGGGACTGACGTACGAGGCGGCGCTTGAGACGACGACGGACGTGCTGTACTTCGGCGACGGAATGGTGGCCGCCGGGGACGCCGACGGCTGCACAGCCGGTGCGACGCACAGCACGCCGGACGTGCTCCGAGCCGCGATCCAGTCCATCGGGGTGGCCGAGGGATCGGCGCTCGTCTCGTCGTTCTTCCTTATGGTTCTCCCGAACGGGCGTCCGGTGACGTACGCCGATTGCGGGGTCGTCCCGCTACCGACGGCTGCCGAACTGGCGTCCATCGGACTCGACGCGGCGGAGAACCACCGCTTCCTGACCGGCGAGACGCCCCGCATCGCCTTCCTCTCGTTCTCGACGAAGGGCTCGGCCGAGCACGAGTCCGTGACGCGGGTCCGCGAGGCGGTCGCGATCTCACAGGCCCGCCGGCCCGACCTCGCCATCGACGGCGAACTGCAGTTCGACGCCGCGTTCGACCCGGATGTGGGGGAGCGCAAGGCTCCTGGATCGCCCGTGGCCGGGCACGCGAGCGTGTTCGTCTTCCCGAGCCTCGACGCGGGCAACATCGCGTACAAGATCACGCAGCGGATCGGTGGGGCAGAGGCCTTCGGGCCAATTCTCCAGGGCCTCAAGCGGCCGGCCAACGACCTCTCTCGCGGTGCGGACTGGGAGGACATCGCCAACGTTGCAGCGATCACCGCGATCCAGTCCGCTTCCCTGGCAACGCAGTGATTGTTAATTCCGTTATTGCACATTGACTCTTTCCATTTTTCAAACATCCCCCGAGTTCGGAAACGTCGATGCCAATCTCGACGCCGCTGAGACGCTCGTGGGGAAGACGGACGCCGACCTGATCGTCCTTCCCGAGCTGTTCGCGACGGGGTACTTCTTCGAGTCCACGGCCCAGGCGCGCGCGCTCGCCGAGGCTATTCCGTCCGGACCTACTATACGCCGGCTGGAGCGCTGGGCGCGTGAGACGGGCACCACCTTCGTCGCCGGCCTCGCCGAGCGTGACGGGGACTCCCTGTACAACTCGGCCGCCGTCGTGACACCGAAGGGCTGGCTGGGCACGTATCGCAAGACGCACCTCTTTTACGAGGAGACGCTCCACTTCTCGCCCGGCGACTCCGGCTTCCGCGTGTGGACCGTCACCGACCGGCGAGGTGCGAGCTACCGCCTCGGCGTGATGATCTGCTTCGACTGGCTGTTCCCCGAGTCCGCCCGCGCCCTCGCTCTCGCCGGTGCGGATGTCGTCGCGCACCCGTCCAACCTCGTCCTGCCGCACTGCCCGGATTCGATGCCGGTCCGGGCCCTCGAAAACGGCGTGTTCACGGCGACCGCCAACCGAGTCGGGTCTGAATCCAACACGCGTGAGACGCTCACGTTCATCGGGCGCAGCCGCATCTGCTCGCCCCGCGCCGCCGTCCTTGCCGATGCACCGGCTGGAGCGCCACCGGACGCTCCGGTCGTTATCTCGGCCGAGTTCGACCCGCGCGAGGCGCGGGACAAGCGTCTCAACGCGTACAACGACCGGTTCGAGAGCCGCCGACCAGAGCTGTACGCGCTCGGTCAGCCCGATTGAACTCCGGCACGAACCCACTAGACGGCGAGGTACCGAAGGAACCGTGCGTCCAGCGTGACCTCTTCGGCGGATCCAACCCCGAGCGTCCCGAATGACGGATGGAGCGGGTTGACCGCGTAGTTCGCTTCTGCAGACAGGACCGTGCTCGGCACCTGTAGGACGAGAGAGCGGCCCTCGTTCGCCCACCGCTCGCCGTACGCCACGGTCGAATCGGGCTGGGGAACCCGCTGTCAGTCGTCCGGAAGCTGGTCCGGCGGAATCCCCTCGACATCCGACTCGGCGAACGTGAGCGGGATGGGGACGAGCCCGACGATGTCCGAGGCGTCGACGGCACGCACGAGGACCTCGAGCAGCGCGAGGCTCCGCGTCGCGGAGAGGTAGGCGACGGGCGTCCCCTTCGGGTTCCACCGGCCGCCGAAGCGGCGGGCACCCTCGCCCGGAAAGGCGGTGTCCACATACTCTCGCCGGACCACGCGCCACGCGGTCGGCACGGCTAGAGCGGGATCCCGTGCTCGATCCGGCCGAGGACGTCCTCGACCTCGCGGGCACCCGGCTCAGTTTCGGCGTACGCGAGCGGGGTCACCCAGCCGAGGGCGATCTGCGGCGTCCGGAGCCACGTACGCCCCCGGTCGAGCCCCCGGAACACCTCGGCGGCGCGGCGGACGAGCCGCCCGAGCCGGACCGCCCGCTCGCTCTCGCTCCGTCCGAGCCGTCCTGCTTTCGTTCTCCGGGCCATCGTCGACGCAGGAATGTCGAGCCAGCCGAGGACTTCGGAGAACGGGACGTCGAGCGACTCCGAGAGGACGGTCACCCGGCCGGCGGGGATGCCCTCGCGGATCGCCCCGGCGAGCCGGACGGCATCCTGGTCGAGCTGGGGAACTCGAATGGCCGCTCGGCCGCTCGCTCC
>JANPJI010000027.1:0-3298 GCA_031425425.1 Rubricoccaceae bacterium | reverse complement strand
TGGAAGACCATCGCGATGTCTCGGTCCTTCGGTGGCACGTCGTTGACGACGCGGTCGCCGATCGAGAGCGTCCCGGCCGTGATCGACTCGAGCCCGGCGATCATGCGCAGCGTGGTGCTCTTGCCGCAGCCCGACGGCCCGACGAGGACCACGAACTCGCCGTCGTTGACTGTGAACGAGGCGTCGTGGACGGCCACGAACCCGTTGTCGTACGCTTTCTGGATTCCGTCGAGCTGAACGCGGGCCATGCCGGACGCGGGAGAGTGAACTGTGAAGATAGGGCGTCCGGGATCCTCTGTGGCCCCGCTGGGGATCCGCGTACATTCCCGCTCACCCACCCGCCGTCGATGATTCCGCGCCGCCTCGCTGTCATTGGAGCCCTGTACGCCGGTAGCGAGCGGGGCCTTGCGGCCGATCTCCTCTGTGCCCGTGCGCTCGGCTTCGCCCCGGTCCCGATCTGCACGCAGCTCGTCATGGCCGGCGGCGGACGCGTCACCGACGTCACGGACGTCCCCACGGACACCGTGGCAGCTCAGATCGACCACACGTTTGCGACAGGCTCCATTGCGGGCGTCAAGATCGGGATTCTGGCGGGGCACCAGACCGCAGAGGTCGTGCTCGAAGCGTGCGAGGCGTTCGGCGTGCCCGTCGTGCTCGACCTCGTGGCGTCCGGTCCGAGCGGTGAGACCGTCCTGTCCACCCAGGGGATTGACGCCGTCGCGGCGCGCCTCGCCGTGCCCACCCTTGTGACAATCTCGAAGGCCGACGCTGAGCTCGTCACCGGCGGCGAGATCGCCTCCCTGGACGACGCTCAGGTGGCGGCTCAGCGAATCGTCAACCGCGGCGCGCGACACGTGCTGATCCGCTGCGGGTCGCTCCCGTACCGCTTCTACGACGCCGCGGACGACCCCGGAATGGCCGGTGCCGCCGCCGCGGACGGGTCTCCCCTCTTCTCGTTCGACCTCGCGTACGACGGAGAGGACTTCGCTCTGTTCGAGGCACCGCTCCTGGCCGAACCGACGCCCGAGGGCGGCTCCAGCGCCTTCGCCGTCGCGGCGCTCGCGGCGCTGCTCGACGGGGCCGGACCCGACGAGGCGCTCCAGCAGGCCAAGCGGTTCGCGACCGAGGCGCTCCGCCAGGCACTCCCCGGATCCCTCTTCAACCCGTACTGGGAATCCGGAGCGCGCTGACCGGCGTCGGTCTACCTTCCAGCAGCTTCCAGCGCGCTCATGGCCGACGTACCCACCCCTCGCGTCACGATCTACGACGTCGCCGACGCGGCCGGCGTCGCGATCTCGACCGTCTCGCGCGTCATCAACGGCTCGCCGGAGGTGTCGGATGGCACGCGCACGCGCGTTCAGGCGGCCATCGAGCGGCTCCGGTTCCAGCCGCAGCGCATCGCCAAGACGCTCGCGCAGCAGTCCACGGTGTCCATCGCCGTCGCGATGCCCTCGGCGACATCGCTGTTCTACGTCGAGGTGCTCAAGGGCGTCAAGGACGAGCTCCGCGAGCGCGACATCGACCTGCTGCTGTGCAACCTCGGCTCGCAGCAGCCCTACGCGACGCTCCAGCGGTTCCTCGACCGCGGCGCGGTCGACGGGCTCCTGCTCGTGTCGCTCCCCATCGAGGGCGAACTGAGCGACCGCCTTGCGCGGATGCACGCCCCCGTGGTGCTCGTCGGGACGCGGGCCGTGCGGGACGAGAGCGGCGAGGGCGACGCCGCGTTCGACACGCTCTGGTGGGACGACGCGGCTGGAGCGCGCCGCGCGACGGAGCACCTGCTGGCCCTCGGCCACACGCGCATCGGGCTCATCTCGGCCCACGCGTGGAGCTACAACGCCGCCCCGCGCCTAGACGGCTACCGCGCCGCACTCGACGCCGCCGGCGTCGCCTTCGACCCGGACCTCGTCGTGGCCGGCAAAGCGATCAAGCACGCCGGCTACTCCGAGGAGGCCGGCTTCGAGGCCATGGAGACCCTGTTCGCGCTCCCAGAACCGCCCACGGCCATCTTTGCCGCGTCCGATGTCCAGGCGTTCGGCGCGTGGTCCTACGCCCGCGACAACGGCCTCCGCGTGCCCCGGGACGTCTCGATCGTGGGCTACGACAACCTCAAGGTGAGCCGGTTTCTCGACCTCACCTCCGTCGACCAGCAGATGAAAGAGGTCGGCCGGCGCGCAACGGCCCGCCTTCTGTCGCGGATGTCTGCGCCCAGCGCGGCCCACGTCATCGAGGAGGTGGACGTCCCCCTCGTCGTGCGCGGGTCCACGGCCCCGCCTCACCGCTAGCCGACATGCTCCCCGAGACGCTCCCGCCGCCGCTGGTCGAGACCGATTTCGCCTTCGGGACCCGGACGCGCGGCAAGGTCCGCGACACGTACGCGACGCCCGGAGGGCAGCTCGTGCTCGTCACGACGGACCGCCTTTCGGCGTTCGACCACGTCCTTCGGCAGGCGATCCCGCTGAAGGGGCAGGTCCTGAACCGGCTCGCAGCACGCGTCTTCGAGCTCACGGCCGACGTGGCCCCGAACGCGGTCCTGTCCGTTCCGGACCCCAACGTGACGGTGGCGACGCGCTGCGCCGCACTCCCGGTCGAGTTCGTCGTCCGCGGCCACCTCGCCGGACATGCGTGGCGCGTGTACGCCGGCGGCGGCCGCGAGCTGTGCGGGGTCCGCCTGCCGGACGGGCTCCGCGAAGGCGAGGCGCTCCCCGAGCCTGTTCTCACGCCGAGCACGAAGGCGTCGGAGGGCCACGACGAGGACATCTCGCTCGCGGACATCGTCGCGCGGGGCGTGCTCGACGCCGCGACGCTGGACGAGACGCACGCGCTCGCGCTCGCCGTCTTCCGTCGCGGAACGGCCCTGGCTGCCGCCCGAGGGCTGATTCTGGTCGACACCAAGTACGAGTTCGGCCGCGCGCCGGACGGACGGCTGTTGCTCATCGACGAGGTCCACACGCCAGACTCGTCTCGGTACTACGTGGCGGACGGGTTCGAGGCGCGCCTCGCGTCGGGCAGGCCGCAGCGGCAGTTGTCGAAGGAGTTCGTCCGCGAGTGGCTCATCGCGCGCGGTTTCCAGGGCCGCGACGGCGAGTCGCTCCCGGACCTCCCGCCCGACTTCGTCCGCCAGATCTCGGCTCGCTACGTCGAGCTCTACGAGACGCTCGTCGGCGAGCCGTTCATACCCGACCTGAGCACAGACCCGAGCGCGCGCGTCCGGGTCGCGGTCGAGCGTGCCCTGAAGGCCTAGCGTCGTACGTTGAGAGATCGTCCGCCGTCCCGCCCGATGCCCGTCCGCCCCCTC
>JANPJI010000026.1:0-5806 GCA_031425425.1 Rubricoccaceae bacterium | reverse complement strand
CGGAGCGCGCCGCTATGCGGAGCGGGCGTCGGCGAGACGCTGCGCAGCGGCGACGGTCCGGGGCTCGTCCGGCCCCACGGCGGCGCGCAGCGAGGCGGCGGACGACTCGAGCATCCGGAGGGCGTCGGCCGTGCGCCCACGCCGCGCGAGGGCCGCGCCGACAACATTCTGGGCCTCCGCACTGCCGGGGCGGTCGCCGGCCTGCCGTCGGAGCGTGAGAGCCTGGCGGGCGAGGGCTTCCGCCGTCGCCGCGTCGCCGCGGGCCAGAAACTCGGTCGCGAGAGCAATTCTCGCCCCGGCGGCGTCCATGCCTGCCGTCCGCGCGGCGACGGCCCGAAGCGCCCAGGCGAGGGCCGTGTCGGCGGCGGCCATGTGGCCCGCGAGGCGCTCGGCCGTCGATAGCGTGACCACGGCGACCGGGACGCGCGGGTGCTCGTCGCCCAGCGCCGCGCGGAGACCGGCGACGCCGAGCCGGAGCGATGCGACGGACTCGTCTGCACGACCCGCGTCACGGAAGGCCGCCCCGAGGTTGATACGACTCGCGGCAACGTCCGGGTGGTCCGGTCCGAGTCCGCCGAGACGAAGCGCAAGCGCGGCCTTGAGCGGACCCTCCGCATCGGTAGGGCGGCCCCTGGCCGTCTGGATCATCCCGAGGTAATTCAAGCTCGCGGAACGTTCGGGGTGGTCGGCCGGGAAGATGCGAACCGCGAGGGCGAGGGCCTGACGGTGAAGCCCCTCCGCCCCCGCGAAGTCGCCGCGGAGCCGTGCGATGACACCGAGCTGGTTCAGGCTCTGGATCAGGAGCGGGTGGTCCGGACCCAGAACCCGACGGCGGATCTGGTATGCCTCGCGGTAGGCCTGCTCGGCGCGGGTGTAGTCCTGGCGGGCGTAGTCGAGCCCGGCGAGGTTGTTGAGCGCCGTCGCGTAGTCTGCGGCGAAAGCCGGGCCGGCAGCGCGGTAGATCGCCGTCGAGCGCTCGCGGAGCGGGCGGGCCGCCTCGTAGTCGCCCCGGCCGACTTCGAGCAGGGAGGCCAGGTTGTCGGTCGCCTCGGCGGTCTGAGTCGCGGTCTCACCGAATGCGGCGCGCTGAACGGCCAGCGTACGACGGAAAAGCGGCTCGGCGCGGTCGTAGTCGCCCTGTGCGAAGCGGGCGCTGGCGAGCGTGCCAAGGCTCGCGCCGACCTCCGCCGCATCCGGCCCGAGCGCCCGTTCGCGGAGTGCGAGGCTCCGCTCGGCGAGGGAGATGGCGCGGTCGTACTTGCCGAGGCTGGCGTAGGCGGACGCGAGACGGTCCAGCAGGTCCGCCTGCGCCTCCGGCTCGCCGCCGAGCGCCTCGACGGCCGGCCCCGACTGCTGGTCCAGCAGTTCGCGGACGTTGAGCGTGTCGCCGCGGGCGTTCTCGGGCGCGCTCGCTTCGAACAGGCCTGCGAGCACGCCGCCGACGCGCTCGGCCCGGACCCGCTGCCGATCGAGGCGCCGGTTTTGGACGGCCAGCGCGGCGGCAGCACCGACCAGCACGACGGCGACGAGCGCCGCAGACGCCACGCCGGCGCGGTGGCGCCGCACGAAGGCCGCGGCCCGGTACCGGGCCGTGCCACGCCGGGCGCGGACAGGGAGGCCCGACAGAGCGCGGTGAACGTCGTCCGCGAGAGCGTCGGCCGAGGCGTACCGCTGGTCGGGCTCCGGGCGGAGAGCCTTCAGCACGACGGCGTCGAGGTCGCCGCGGAGGCGGCGCGCGAGCCGCGCCGGCGTCGCGCCGCGGGCCGCCGCGAGTGCCTCGGGCGTGGCCGTCTGCGTTTCGCCCGCAGCACTCCGCCGGACGGTCGGATCGGTGACGGACGCGCTCGGGCGCACCGCGGCGTCCGCCGGCCGGTGGCCGGTCAGCAGTTCGTACAGCAGGACCCCGAGCGAGTAGACGTCCGCGGCCGTCGTGACAGCCCCGCCGGCGGCCTGCTCGGGGGCGGCGTAGGCCGGCGTGAGCATCCGCCGGGCGGTCGCCGTGACGCCGCCGTCGGGCGTGAGCAGCCGCGCGACGCCGAAGTCGAGCAACTTGACGACGGGTGTCCCGCCTTCCGGCGTCCCGCCCTGGTCGGTCACGAGCACGTTCGACGGCTTGATGTCGCGGTGGACGACGAGGTGGCGGTGCGCGTACGCGACGGCCTCGCAGACCTGGACGAACAGGTGCAGCCGCTCGGCGACGGGGAGGCGGCGTGCGTCGGCGTACCGCGTCACGGTCTCACCGTCGACGAACTCCATGGCGAGGTAGGGCCGCCCGTCCGGTGCGCGTCCCCCGTCAACGAGGCGCGCGATCCCGGCGTGGTCCAGCCCGGCCAGAAGCGCCCGCTCGCGGTGAAACCGCGCGACGACATCGGCCGAGTCCATCCCGCGGCGGACCACTTTCAGGGCGACCGTCTGCTCATAGTGCCCGTCTGCCCGGACGGCCCGGTAGACGGTGCCCATCCCGCCCCGGCCGGCCTCGGCGACGACCGACCAGGGGCCGATGCGCGCCCCAACGGCGAGGTCGTCCGCGTCTGCGGAATACGTCCGAGCCATGCCGTCCAGGACGAGCGTCCGGAGGCCGACCGGCGGGTCGAGAACGGACGTCGCGCTGGCATCCGCGGCGAGGAGGCTCTCGACCTCGGCGCGGATCTCGGCGGGGGCTGCGGAGAGGAGCGCCTCGCGGAGAGCCGGGTCGGAGTCCACGGCTGCCAGAAAGAGGCGCTCGGCGGCGCTGCGGGAGTCGGAGGTGTGCATGTCACGGTAGCGGGTTTCCCGGCCCGATCGGCCGGTCCCCGTGTCAGGCGGTCTGCATCTCGCGGACGAGCCACGCGCGCGCGAGCCGCCAGTCGTCCTTCACCGTCGACGCCGAGACGCCGAGGGCCTCGCCCGTCTCCTCGATCGTGAGCCCACCGAAGTAGCGGCACTCGACGACGCGGGCCTGCCGTTCGGAGCGCGCAGCGAGCCGCGTCAGCGCCTCGTCGAGTTCGAGGAGGGTCTCGTCGCGGACCGGCGCGGCGACGTGGTCCAGCAGGACTGCCCCGAGGTCGCCGCCGTCCGGCCCGGCATCGAGGGCCAGTGGCGAGAGCCCACCGCCCCGCTTGGCCGCCCGCCGCGCGCGCGCCCAGTCCACCAGCAGGCGCCGCATGACCGACGACGCGACGGCGAAGAAGTGTGCCCGGTCCTGCCACTCGATCGATGCCCCGTCGACGAGCCGGAGGTAAGCCTCGTGGACGAGGTCGACCGTCGCCAGCGTGTGGCCCTCGCGCTCGTGGCGGAGCCGCTCGCGGGCCATCCGGAGCAGCTCGGCGTACACGAGCGGGAGCAGTTTGTCGCTTGCGGCTTCGTTGCCTGCCGACAGTTCGACGAGCAGGCGCGTGACGTCTGGGGAGTGGGCAATCATGCGCGAACGGGAAGCGGGTGCGTTCTGGTCGCGGAGCACGATCCGTGCCACCGCACCGACCGCAAACAACTGTGCGGAAGATAGTTCTGCGGGCTTCCGCCCGATTCGATGCCTGGTTCCGCTTGGAGGGTATCCACAACCCCCACCGGCCATGTCTCGTTTTGCGACTCTCCCCGCCGTGCTCGGTGCCGTCCTCGCCGGACTCGCCGCGCCGACGGCCTCTGCCCAGACCGCCACCGTCCAGATCGTCGACGGGGCCGCGGCCCTTGCTGGGCTCGACCCGATCGAACTCTACATCAACGGCGCGGCGACCCCGACCGCGGTCATCGAGTACCCGAACGGGACCACGACCCCGATCGTCGTCCCGGCGAACCAGCCCATCTCGGTCCGGGCACGCCTCCAGAACCCGCCCCCGAACCCGGCCATCCCGCGCGAGACGACGGTGACAGGCACGGTCCCCGAGGGGTGCTTCAAGATCACGCTCACCGGCATTCCGCCCCAACTCGTCGCGTTCTTCGCCCAGAACCCCGAAGGGATTCCGACGGCGCTACGCCAGATCGTCGCGGCGATTCCCTGCGGGACGGCCCGGATGGTCGACGTCGGCGTGTTCGTCGTGAACGCCGTCACGGACAGCCCGTCGATCCGGGTCGTCGAGCGGGCGAGCGGGCAGACGATCGCGCCCAGCGTCGCCTTTGGCAGCGCGTCGGCCCCGGTCGCGTTCCCGGCCGGCATCTACACGTTCGACGTCTTCCGGGCCTCGGACGGCACGCCGCTGCAGGCCTTCACGCTCGACCTCAACGACGAGGCCGGGCAGGTCGTCCAACTCACCTATGCCGGCTTCGTGAACCCGGCGGCGAACCAGAACGGCCCGGCGGTCTCTCTCGTCGGCGTCGATGCGAGCGGCGTGGGTGAGCCGGGCGCGGGCGGAGTGGTCGCGGGCGAGGCCGCTCCGCCGACGGGCCAGATGACGCTCGCGCAGCCGTTCCCGAACCCGACGGCTAGCCGGACGGCGGTGGCGTTCACGACCGCCGACGCGGCGACTGTCCGCCTGTCGGTCGTCGACGTGCTCGGGCGCGAGGTCGCCGTGCTGACCGACGGCCCTGTCGCTGCGGGCACTCACGAGGCGACCGTAGACACGTCGCGCCTCGCTCCGGGCGTGTACGCCGTCCGCCTCGCGTCCGCCGCCGGTGTCCGGACCACCCGCCTGACCGTCGTCCGGTAGAAGGTCCATACTCGGGGGCGTCCCCGCTCAGGGGCGTCCCCGCTCGGGGGGTTCCGCGAACCGGTGGCGAAGGACGTGCCGGGCCGGAACCCCCGACGCGGGCCAGGTATCTTGGCCGAAACACAGACACGTCCCTTGAGCCCCACGACAGACCCCGGGTACGAACGCTCCGTCCTCTCCTCCGGCGTCCGAGTCGTCACCGAGGCGATTCCGACGGCGCTCACCGCCGCCGTCGGCATCTGGGTGGACGCCGGCTCCCGCGACGAGACCGTCGCCGAGGGCGGCATCACGCACTTCCTTGAGCACATGGTGTTCAAGGGAACCGCGAGCCGCCCCGGCCACCTCATCAACCAGCGCATGGAGGCCGTCGGCGGCTACCTCAACGCGTTCACGTCCAAGGAGCACACGTGCTTCTACGCGAAGGGCCTCGCCGAGCACGCGACGCGCGCGCTCGACACGGTCCTCGACCTGGTGACGGCGCCAACGCTGCCCGAGCGCGAGATCGAGAAGGAGAAGGACGTCGTCGTCGAGGAGATCAAGATGTACGAGGACGCGCCGGACGACCAGATCTTCGACCTCGTCGAGGCGGCCGTCTACCCGGATCACCCGCTCGGGCGGCCCGTCATCGGCACGCCCGAGTCCGTGCGGTCGTTCACGCGCGACGGCCTCGCGGACTTCCTCGGCCGCCACTACACGCCGGACCGGATCGTGATCGCCGCCGCGGGCAACGTGACGCACCGCCAGATCGTCCGCGCCGCCGAGCGTCTCCTCGCCGACTTCGACCGCGCCCCGAACCCTACGGCGCGGACGATCCCGGAGGGCTACACGCCCCGGACCGTCACGCTCCGCCGGCCGACGACGCAGCAGGCGCACCTCGTCGTGTCCGCCCCCGGCCTCGGCGCGCACCACCCGCAGCGGACGGCCCTGTCGGTGCTCAACACGGTCCTCGGCGGGGGCATGTCCAGCCGGCTCAACCAGAACGTCCGCGAGAAGTACGGCTGGTGCTACTCCGTCTACTCGTTCGTCAACGTCAACGGCGACTCGGGCGACGTGGGCGCTTACATCGGGACGGACCCGCGCCGCGTCGACCGCAGCCGGCAGCTGATCGTGCGCGAGATGCAGAAGCTCGCCGAGACGGCCGTCTCGCCGCGGATGCTGGACCGGGCCAAGCAGCAGCTCAAGGG
>JANPJI010000025.1:0-2948 GCA_031425425.1 Rubricoccaceae bacterium | reverse complement strand
AACAGCGCCCGCAGCACCGAACGCGAGCACTCCGAGCAGTCGAGTGGGCAAGGCGGTGTGTCGCACGGTTCTGTTCGGTTACAGCCGCTCCTTGCGCTCCAGATACAGCACGCGGCAGAGGGCCGTCGCGGCCTGCGCCGTCTGGTCCGTGAACCAGTAGTTGACGCCCGCCCCGATGGCGGCCCCGGCGACCGGAATCAGCTGCCCGAGCTTCGCCGAGGCGAGGTTTTTGGCGATCTCGCGCGGGAGGTGACCCATCTGCTCGCGGAGCGTGCCCGGCGCGGACCGCCCGCGGTAGCCCGAGCCGTGCGCGAACGCGGCCCCGGCCACGGACAGCTCGCGGAGCGCGTCGCTTTTCGCCTCGCGGCTGCCGCTCGCCGCGACGTTGAAGATGGACACCACGAGCGGCGTGTACTCGGGGCCTTTCAGCGGGAAGCCGTAGGCCGCCGCGATCTGCTGGATGTGGCGGAAGTTGACCGTGAACAGGATCGGCAGGTCCGCCGCGAGGAGCAGCGCGCCGCCGAGGCCGGTCCCGCCGCCCGAGAGCGCCGCGAGGACCGTGTTTTCGGACGTGTAGGGCTTCGCGAGCGCGTCGAGCTGGTCGAGCGGCGCGTCGCGCAGGTCCTCGACCGTCTCGGCCGCGATGCCCGCCGCGTGCGCCTTCGTGAGCACGCCGGCCTCGTCGTAGGTCCACGCCGAGGCGTCGTTGAGGGCC
The DNA here is from genome assembly GCA_031425425.1 of Rubricoccaceae bacterium. Taxonomy (GTDB): domain Bacteria; phylum Bacteroidota; class Rhodothermia; order Rhodothermales; family Rubricoccaceae; genus DASVSE01. Next base: position 2,233 of record JANPJI010000025.1, on the reverse strand, counting down.
GTCAGCGCCGTCGTGAGCGCGTCCGTGAGCGTGTCGACGACGCTGTCGGGCACGAACTGGTCGAAGGCCCAGTCGACGGGCTTCATCGCGAAGCTGAGGGCCTGCTGGACGAGCGACTCGCCGCGCTCCCAGCGCTCGACGTCGCGCTGGGCCGTCCGTTCGTACTCGGTCAATCGCATCTGAAGAGGGGTCGGGGGAAAGGAGGCGTCCGCCTCGCGAGGCCGGTGCCGCGCGGGGCCTGCGCCTCGCGGCCGGCCCTACTCGGACTGAATGTCGTACTTCTTGAGCAGGCGGTACATCGTCGCCCGGCCGATGCCGAGCTCGGCGGCCGCGCGCTCGGCGTTTCCGCCGCACGAGGCGAAGGCGCGCTCGACGGCGAGGCGCTTCATGTCTTCGAGCGGGACGATGACCGGCGCGCGTGTACCGGCCGCGGGCGGCGCGGGTTGCGCCGCGGCGGGGCCCGCGAAGCTCGGCACGGCCACGAGCGAGTCGCCGAACGAGGCGGCCCCGGCGCTGTCGCCGGACGACGCGTCCTCGGGGAAGCCGTGGAGCGACTCGAAGCCGCGCCCGGACGGCGCGAATGGGTCGGCCATCGCGTACGACGGCGGCGCGTCCGCGTGCGCCGGCGACTCCGGGGCAGGCGTCGCGGCGACAGCCGGAGCGGCGCGGACCCGCTCGGCCCACGGCTTCACGGCGCGCGTCGCGCCGAGGAGCAGGTCGGCCTCCTGGATCTCGTCGCCGTCGGCGACGAGGACGGCGCGCTCGACGGTGGACTTGAGCTCGCGGACGTTGCCGGGCCACGCGTACGCCTCGAGCGCGCGCACGGCGGCGTGCGAGAAGCGCTTGCCCTTGAACGCGGGGTACGCCACGAGGTAGGACCGCAGAAAGTCGTGGGCGAGCACGAGCACGTCCGTCCCGCGCGCGCGCAGCGGCGGCAGGTCGATCGGGAACTGGAAGAGCCGGTAGTAGAGGTCCTCGCGGAACGTCCCCGCCGAGACCATCGCCAGGATGTCCTTGTTCGTCGCCGAGATCACGCGGCAGTCGAACTTGATCGTGTCGGACCCGCCGACGCGGGTGACCTCGCGGCTCTGGAGCGCGCGCAGGAGCTTGGCCTGGAGGCCGAGGTCGAGCTCGCCGATCTCGTCGAGGAAGAGCGTCCCGCCGTCGGCCTGCTCGAACTTGCCGATGTGGCGCGCGACGGCACCCGTGAACGAGCCCTTCTCGTGGCCGAAGAACTCGGACTCCATGAGCTCGCGCGGGATCGCCGCCGAGTTGACGACCACGAACGGCCCGACGGCCGGCTCGCCGGGGCGCGGGTCCGAGTTGAAGTGGATTGCCCGGGCGACGAGTTCCTTGCCCGTCCCGGACTCGCCCTGGATGGCCACTGTGAGGTTGCCGCGGAGCGTCTTCTTGAGCAGCCGGTAGACCTCCTCCATCGCCGGGCTGTCGCCGACGATCTCGTCCATGCCGTACTTCTTGGCCACCTCGGTCCGCAGCCGCTCGACCTCGCGCGAGAGCTGAACGCGCTCCTTCATCCGCTTCACCACCGAGTCGAGCTTGACGAGGTCGTCGTGCCCCTTCGTGATGTAGTCGTCCGCGCCGCCCTTCATCGCCTCCACGGCGACGTCGGCCGTCCCCTGGGCCGAGATCATGACGACGGGTGTGTCGGGCTTGAACAGCTTCAGCCGGCGAAGCGTCTCCATGCCGCCGATGCCGGGCATCATGATGTCGAGCAGCACGAGGTCGGGCGTGTGCTGGTCGAGCGCGTCGAGCGCGTCCTCGCCGGAGTGGAAGACGTGGACCTCGTGGTCCTTCGCCTTGTCGATGCGGTAGCTCAGCAGGCGGGCGTAGTGGCGGTCGTCGTCGACGACGAAGAAGCGGGTGGTCACAGGGCGTGGCGGGGCGGGTGCCGGCCGGGTATCGGCCGGTCCGGGGCCGGGTTCACTCGCCGCGGGCGTGTGCCGAACAGGTGCAGCCTCCGGTGCGGCGCGGCTCCGTTTGCGCGGCGTGATGTCTCAGGGTGAGACGACGCCTGCGGCGTGCCCCGGCGGGACGTGTGCGCACGGCATGCGGTGCGGTTAACGTTCCGTCCGCGTCCCCCCTCCCCCGTCGCCGTGTCGTTCGCCCGCTGCACCGCTGCCATACTCGTCCTGGCGGCCACGCTCGCCGGTTCCGGCTGCGCGTCGTCCGCGTCCCGCCGCGGCGCGTGGGGCACGGCTCCGTCAGCTGCTCG
>JANPJI010000024.1:0-18638 GCA_031425425.1 Rubricoccaceae bacterium | reverse complement strand
CTCGCCAACGACTACGCCGGGACGCCGGCGGCGACAGTCGCCACGTTCGGCGGCGGCACCGTCGGCGGTACGGCGGCGACGAACGCGGCCGGCGCGACGGTGGCGTTCGGCACGGGCGGCTCGCTGACGGTCAACGCCAACGGCTCGTTCTCGGTCTCGCCGCCCGCGGGCTTCGCGGGCAACCTCACGTTCGACTACCGCCTCGCCAACAGCGCCGGCACCGACGCCGCGACCGTGACCGTCGCCGTGACCGTTCCGTCGGCCCCGGTCGCAGCGGCGGACGGGCCGGCACCGGGCAGCGCGCCGGGGGCACCCTACCACACGGCGTTCAACACGGCCTATGCGCTCGCCGCGCCGGGCGTGCTCGCCAACGACACGCCCGGCGTGCCGGCCAGCGGCGTCGTCTCCTTCGGCGGCGGCTCGCTCGGCGGCACGGCGGCGACGAACGTGGCCGGCGCGACGGTGACGTTCGGTGCCGGCGGCTCGCTGACGGTCAACGCCGACGGCAGCGTCGCCTTTACGCCGGCGACGGGCTTCACGGGCCTGTTCACCTTCCAGTACCGCCTCCAGAACCTCGCCGGCCCGTCCACGGCAACCGTCACGATCGCTGTCGGCGTCCGGCCGGCGGCTGCGGCGGACACGTACGCGCCCGTCCTCGTCGGCAACGTGCCGGTGAACACGGCGACGGCGTCGCAGTTCAGCGTGCTCGCCAACGACGCGGGCAGCGCGCCCGTGCTCGCTGTCGCGGCCCAGACCAACGGGACCGTCGTGCTCGGCGCCACCGGCACGTTCGCCTTCCGCCCGGCGGTCGGCTACCAGGGGCCGGCGAGCTTCACGTACACGCTCACCAACGGCTTCGGCACGACCGCCCCGGCGACGGTCTCGCTCACGGTCGGCGCGCCCGTGTTCTTCGTCGACGCGTCCGCGTCCGCGGGCGGCGACGGCCGCTTCGACGCGCCGTTCAACTGCCTCACCGGCACGGGCTGCTTCTCGGCCGCGACGACGGACGAGGCGAACGACGGCATCTTCCTCTATGCAGGTGCCTACACGGGCGGGCTGACGCTGCTCGCCGGCCAGCGCTTTGTCGGTCAGAGCGCGGCTGCCTCCGTGACCGCCCCCGGCGTGATCTGGCCACTCGACTCGGGTCTGCCGCCGGCGACCACCACGGCGTCCCCGACGATCACGACGACGGCGACGGCGACGAACGGCGTCAACCTGGGGGTCGGGAACACGTTCACCGGGCTCGCCTTCGGCAACGCGACCGGCTCGGCCATCGCCGGGACCGGCTTCGGGCAGCTCGGCGTCGGCGTCGGCGTCGCGATCAACACGGCCGGGCAGGCGCTCAGCCTGACGACCGGCAGCCTGTTCGGATCGTTCGCGCAGGTCCGCTCGGCGGGCGGCGCGAGCAACGTCGCCCTCACAGGCGTCGCGACGGTCGGACCCGTGGTGCTCGGGACGGCTGCCGACGCGCTCTCGGGCGCGACCGGCAACGCCGTCGTCGTCGACGGGGGCACGGGCTCGTTCGTCTACCCGGGGACGGTCACGAAAACGTCCGTCGGGAACGTCGTCCGCGTGGTCAACAAGACGGGCGGCCTGGTCGAACTGACCGGCGCGGTGTCGGGGACGAACGCGGCGGGCGGCGGCGTCTTCCTCAACGCCAACACCGGCGCGACGGTCCGCTTCACGGGCGGCCTCGCCCTGAGCACGGGCACCGCGGCGGCGTTCACCGCGACCGGCGGCGGCACCGTCGAGGCGACGCAGAACAACACGACGGTCGTCAACACGCTCGCGACGACGACCGGGCGCGCGCTCGACGTCGCCAGCACGGCCGTGGGCTCGGGCGGGCTCGCGTTCCGCTCGGTCAACGTCACGGCGGGCGCCTCGGGCGGGATCGTCCTCAACGCCTAGGGCACGGCGGGCGGCCTCACCGTGACCGGCACCGGCGCGGCGGGCACCGGTGGGACGATCCGGACGACCGGCGGCGACGCCGTCGCGCTGACGTCGACCGCCGCGCCGTCGCTGCGCTACATGGCGCTCGGCGAGACGGCCGCGGCCGTGGGCGAGGCCAAGAGCACCGTGAACGCCGTCGCCGGGGCCGGCATCTCGATGACGACCGTCACCGGGGCCACCTTCCGGGACATCAAGATCGCGCGGACCGGCAGCCACGGCATTGTCGGGACGGGCGTCGCCGGGATGACGCTCGCCGACACGGACGTCCTCAACGCGGGCGATGCGGACAACGAGAACGGCCTCGAGTTCGCCTCGGGCGCGAGCAACCTCTCGGGCACGGTCACCCTCACGAACGTGCGCGTCGACGGCGCGGCGAGCTGGGGCCTGCGCGTGCTCAACACGAGCGGGACGCTGACGCTGGGCGTCTCCGGCGGCCAGTTCACCAACACCCGCAACGTCCCCGGCGGGCTCGACAACGTCGGCGAGGACGGGATTCAGTTCAACGCCCAGGGCACGGCGACGATCACGGCGACGGTCGCCAACGCGACGTTCGCGACCCTCGAGAGCGACGGCATCCAGGGCGTCACGAGCGGGACCGGGCTGGCGACGCTGAACCTCACCGCGACGGGCAACGCCTTCACGGGCTACCGCGACGGCCCGCCGATCCCGGCCGTGCCCGCCGGAAACCGCAGCAGCGACAACGCCGTCGAGCTCAACGCGACCGGCACGACGCGCCTCCGCTACACGGTCGCGGGCAACACGATGACCAACTCCGAGAACCAGGCCGTCCTGCTCGGCGGCAACGACGCCTCGACGGTCGACGGGCGCGTGGTCAACAACGTCATCGACGGGACGGCGTCGAACTACGGCATCGAGGCAAACCCGATCGCGGACGAGACCGCGAGCGTGCGCCTGCTCGTCGACGGCAACACGGTCCGAAACACCGAGCTTGAGGCGATGACGTTCTCGGCCAACCTCAGCGGCGTCCTCAACCTGACGGTGACCAACAACAGCGTCCCGACGCGCCCGCGCAACCTCGCGGCGACGTTCGAGCAGATCCAGGCGCGCGCGCTGGGCAGCTCGAACGTCTGCTGGGACGTCCGCGGCAACACGTCCGTCCAGGGCGGGACGGGTGCCGGGCCGGCGTCCGGCGCGGTCCGGCTGTTCCGGCCGTCGACGGCCACGGTCCTGCCGCGCCTGGAGCGCGGCTCGTCGCCGCTGGGGACGCCCGCGCTGACAGTCGCGCAGAACAACAACCCGGCAGCAGCCACGCCGTTCGTGGTCACGTCGACGGTGAGCGTGGTCGAGAACGGCACGTGCGTCGACCCGATCGCGACGCCGACCTCGCTGGCCGATGGGACCGTGGCGCTGTCCGAGGCCCCGCCGCCCGCTGCCGAGGCGCCCGCCGAGACGCGCCGCGTCGCGCCCGACGTCGCGGCCGGTCCGGTGACCGCGTCCGTCCCCGCGGAGCCCACCGCGGAGGTGCCGGCCATCCTCCCGACGGCGGCTCCGGACATCATCGCCGCCCCGATCGCCGAGGCGCCGGTCGAGATCGCCCCGCCGACGCTCGCCGTCGATGCGGCCGAGAAGGCCGTCGGGGTCCGCGAGCCGGCCGCGTTGGAAGCCGCTGCCGGCCGCACCGCCGCACCGGCCGACGGGCAGCGCTCTGGCGAGACGGTCACGGCGACGATCGGCACGCTCCCGGCCGGGAAGACGGTCACCATCTTCTACGACGCGACGCTGGCCGCCCCCTTCCCGGCGGGCTACGGCGTCACCGCGAGCGGGTCCGTCTCCGGGTCCAACGTCGCCACGCTCGCCCTGCAGCGGTTCACGCCGGTCGTGCAGACGCTCACGCGGACGCGCGCCTTCGCCGGAGTCCCGGCACCCGACGTCGACGCCGGGTGGCGGCTGCTCGCGGCCCCGGTCACCGGCCTGACCGTCGCGACGCTGGCCGGGCAGAACCTCGTCCAGGGCGTCCCCGGGTACTACCCGACGTACGGGGCCAACCTCTTCACCGACTTCACCGGGAGCGCCTTCGTCGCGCCGGCCGGCGGAGCGGACGCCCTCGCCTCGGGGCGCGGCTTCTTCTGGTACTTCTACGACCGCGCCATCACGCCCCCGGGCGGCCCGAGCCAGAGCGTCCCGCTGCCGTTCACACTCACTGGCACCGGCGTCGCCACGAGCGGGCCCGTCACGGTCCCGCTCCGCGTCGGCGTCCAGAACATGCTCGGCAACCCGTTCACGAGCGCGCTCGACGTGAGCGGCCTCGCGACGTGGGCGACCGGCGGGACCGTCCAGGCCGTCGGCCAGGTCTACGACGACGCGACGCAGAGCTACCTCCCGACGACGCTGACCGGCGACCGCGTCGAGGTCTGGCAGGGCCTGTTCGTCGGCGTCAACACGGCCACGGCCCTCGTCGTCCCGCCGACGGCGCAGATCGCCCCGGCAGCGCTCGCCGACGGCGAGGCCGCGGCCCGTGCCGAGCCGTCCGCCGCGACGAAGGCCGGGGCGACCGAGACGCGCCTCGTCGCGTTCGAGCTTCGCGGCACGGCCGCCGGGACCGGCCAGCCCACGGTCGACCGCGCCGCGGCGCTCTACTTCCACCCCGACGCGACGCCCGAGTGGGACGCCTACGACGTCGCCAAGCTGTTCCCGCCGACGGCGGCCTTCGCCCTGCTCGCCTTCGAGGGCCCGCACGACGGCGCCGCGGCGATGAAGGCCCAGGAGTCGCGCCCGTTCGAGCTCGCCGGCCTGTTCGCCGTGCCGCTCCATGTGGACGTGCAGGGGACGGCCGGCCCGCTCACGCTCACGTGGCCGCTCCTCCAGAATATCCCCGCCGAGTGGTCGCTCCGGCTCACCGACGTGGTCGCAAACCAGACGGTCGACCTCCGCGCCGCGGCGTCGTACACGTTCGACGCGCCGGCGCGCCCGGCGACGGCCGCGGACGGCGCGCCGCTCGGCGCGGTCGCCGGTGCGGTCGGCGAGCGGTTCGTGCTCACCGTGTCGGCGGCGGCCACCGGCCCGGAGGGCCCGGCGTCCGTGCCCGGCACGTTCGCCCTGGCGGGGATGCTCCCCAACCCGGTCCGCGACGCTGCCCGCGTCCGCTTCGACGTGCCCGAGGCGGCGACGGTCACCGTCGAGGTGTTCGACGTGCTCGGCCGCCTCGCGGCGACCGTCGTCGACGGCCCGGTGGCGGCCGGCCGGCACGACGTCGCGTGGCGCCGCGGCACCTTCCCGAGCGGGACCTACGTGCTCCGGATGCGCGCGCGCGCCGACGGCGGCGGTGCCGTCTTCGTGCAGACCCGCCGGATGACGGTCGCCCGATGACGCCCGCCACTCCCGACTCCCTCCGGACCGACCTGGCCGCGTCAGACTTCGCGCCGCACGTCGCGACCGCCTTCACGCTGTGGCTCGGCGACCGGCCCGTCCCGCTCGTCCTCGACTCCGCCGACGGTGCCGGGGCTGACCCCGAGCGCAGCTTCGTCCTCCGGTTCACCGCCGCCGAGGCGCTCGCGCAGGGCACCTATCCCGTCGAGCACGAGGCGGTCGGGCACATGGCGATCTTCCTCGTCCCGGTGGACGCCGCGGGCACGCGCTACGAGGCCGTCTTCAACCGCTCCACGACCGCCGACTGACCCGTTCCCTATGGCACAGCCCTACGTCGGCGAGATTCGCATGTTCGCCGGCAACTTCGCGCCGGCCGGCTGGATGTTCTGCGAGGGGCAGCTCCTCCCGATCTCGGAGAACGACACGCTCTTCGTCCTCATCGGGACGACCTACGGCGGCGACGGGCAGAGCACGTTCGGGCTCCCCGACCTCCGCGGACGCCTCCCGATCCACCAGGGCAACGGGTTCGTCCAGGGCGAAACCGGCGGTGTGGAGGAGGTCACGCTGAGCGTCCAGCAGATCCCGGTCCACACGCATACGCTGGTCGCGTCGACCGACGCGGCGACGCAGGAGAATCCGGCCGGCAACCTCACCGGTCAGCCGACGAGCGCGATCTACGGCGAGGAGGAGCCGCTGCAGGCCCTGCACGCTTCGGCGCTGGGCCCCGCCGGCGGTGCGCAGCCGCACACCAACTTCCAGCCGTACCTCTGCGTCGACTTCATCATCTCGCTGTTCGGGATCTTCCCGCCCCAGAACTAGCCCGCCTGCCCCCATGGCCGACCCGTTCGTCGCGGAGATCCGCATCGCCCCGTTCAACTTCGCCCCGCGCGGCTGGGCGTTCTGCAACGGGCAGCTGCTGCCGCTGTCGCAGAACACTGCCCTGTTCTCGCTGCTCGGCACCACCTACGGCGGCAACGGGAAGAGCAATTTCGCGCTTCCCGACCTGCAGGGCCGCGCGCCGATGCACCCCGGCCAGGGGCCCGGGCTGAGCCTGCACGACCTCGGCGAGACGGGCGGATCGGATACCGTGACGCTGCTCCAGAGCGAGATCCCCGCGCACAGCCACGCGCTCTTCGCGTCCCCGCTCCCGGCCGCGACCAACAACGCGGCGGGGCAGTACTGGGCGCGCGTCGCGCGGTTCTACAACTCGCCGACGACGGCCGTGGACATGTCGCCGCAGGCGATCGCGCCGGTCGGCAGCAGCTTCCCGCACAACAACCTGCAGCCGTACCTGGCGCTCAACTTCATCATCGCGCTGCAGGGCGTCTTCCCGCCGCGGACGCGCGAGGCGCCCGTCGGAACGCCCGCCCCTCGCGCTGCCCGCGATTCGCCATGACCGAGCGCCACCCGATGGACCGCCGCGACTTCTGCCGCCTCGGGGGCGTCGCCGCCGGCTCGCTCCTGCTGCCCCCGTTCCTCGCCCACGCCGCCGTCTTCCCGGAGGGGACGACGATGGCCGACCTGACGTTCGGCCTCCAGGTCGCGACGTCGGACGGGTTCGAGGCGGGGACCGTGCACGTCGCCCTGGCTGGCCTCGCCGACCCGTTCCAGCGCGTCGGCGGGCTCCTGCCGCGCACGACCTACCACTGGCGCGTCAACGCGACCGACGGGACGGCGACGAGCCCGTGGTCCGAGACGTTCCGCTTCGCGACCGGCGGCGCCGTCGCCGCCGAGGGCGACGAGCCGGCGGCCGTCTTCGAGCTCGGCGCCAACGCCCCGAACCCGTTCCGGACGACCACGCGGATCCCCTTCTCGGTCCCCGAGCGCGGGCACGTCACGGTCGCCGTCGTGAACCTGCTCGGCCAGCGCGTCGCGACGCTCGTGGACGAGGACCGGCCCGCGGGCCCGCAGGAGGTCCTGTGGGACGCGACCGGCCTCGCCGCCGGCACGTACGTCTGCACGCTCCAGACGGCGACGCAGCGCGCGACGCGCCGGATCGTCCTCGTCCCGTAAGCCCCTCTCTCCGAGCCCCCGCCATGGCCGAGCCGTTCCTCTCCGAGATCCGCATCGCCTCGTTCGCCTTCGCCCCGCGCGGCTGGGCGCTGTGCAACGGGCAGCTCCTCCCGATCAACCAGAACCAGGCCCTGTTCTCGCTGCTCGGGACGACCTACGGCGGCAACGGGCAGACGACGTTCGCCCTCCCGGACCTCCGCGGCCGGACGCCGATCCACACCGGAGCCGGTCATACGCTCGGCGAGCGGGCAGGCGCGCAGAGCCATACGGTGTCCCTCTCCGAGATGCCGACGCACACCCACCAACTCGTCGCCGACGCCGGCGGCACGCAGCTCACGCCGCTCGGAAACCGGCTCGGAAACGCCGGGAGCGACGTCTACGTCCCGCCGAGCCTGCTCAGCCCCCCGCCCGACGCGTCCGTCGAGGCGGAGGAGGTGACGCTGTCGTGGCAGCAGGGCATCGCGACGTTCTACGCCTCGGGCGGCGGCAGCGGCTTCGCCCCGGCGGCGCTCACGGCGATGAACCCGGGGGCCGTCAGCCCGGTCGGCGGCAGCCAGCCGCACCTGAACATGCAGCCGTACCTGGCGCTGTCGTTCATCATCGCGCTCCAGGGCATCTTTCCGTCGCAGAATTAGCCCGTGACGGCCCACCCTGCCGGGCGCGGCACCGCGCTCCGCCCCGCACGCCCCGCCGACGCTCCGTTCTTCGCCGCGCTCTACGCGAGCACCCGGCAGGAGGAACTCGCCGCTACGGGCTGGCCGCACGCGCAGGTCGACGCGTTCCTCGCCTCACAGTTCGACCTCCAGAGTGCGCACTACGCCGCGCACTACGCCGACGCCGCGTTCTCGGTCGTGGAGGACGACGGCGAGCCCATCGGCCGCCTCATCGTATCGACGGGGCTCGACGAGGTCCGCATCGTCGACGTGGCGCTCCTCGCTGCGGCCCGCGGGCGCGGCATCGGGTCCGGCCTCGTTCGCGGCGTGCTCGCGGCTGCCGCCGGGCGGCGCGTGACGATCCACGTCGAGGCGCTCAACCCGGCCATGCGGCTCTACGAGCGCCTCGGCTTCCGCCCCGTCGAGGCGCACGGGGTGTACTGGCTGATGGAGGCCCGTCCTGGGGAGTAGGAGCGTGCCGAGGCGCTGGAGCGCCTCCCCCGCGGAGACAGTCCTCTCGCCGACCGGCTCAGCGCCGAGGCGGCGGCAGACGTCTACCGCCGAGCGGCTCCAGCCGAGCATGGGCCGGTCGAGGCGCGGTGCCAGCCGATGCCGGTCCCGCGGTACTCTGGCCAGGCGTACAGGTCTTCGAGATTCAGTCCGAACCGCGTCGGGGGTCGTGTCGACTCCATCGACACGTCCGGCGCACGTGTCGCTGAAGCGGCACTTTTATCGACACGTCCTCTTCCGAGCGTCGTCCTGCTTTCCTAGAGGCGGAGTCCACCGAGGCGGCACTCACGGAATTCGGCCTCCGACAAACCCGGTGCGATTCAACTCCAGAGGCTGGGCTGTACCGCAGCCTCAGTTGCTTGGCAGCTCTCCTCACGATCCGTCAGCGGCCATGCAGGAGCCCCACTGAAACCATTGTCGAGACACACAAAGGAGAAAGCCGCCGAATCGATCAGGTTCGGCGGCTTTCAGCCTTGCTAGGTGCCCGGGACTGGACTTGAACCAGCACGCGATTGCTCGCACCACCCCCTCAAGATGGCGTGTCTACCAATTTCACCACCCGGGCAGGGCGGGCAGGCGCGGCGTGAGCCACGGCCTGCGTCGACAGAAAGAACGGGGCCGGCGGGCTGGAGGTGACTCCGGTTGGGCTCGAACCAACGACCCGCTGGTTAAAAGCCAGCTGCTCTGCCAACTGAGCTACGGAGTCGGACAGGCGGCAAAGGTAGAGCCGCCCGCGCCCGGCCGACAAGGCACCCGTGTGGAGCGCCCGCAAAGACGCCGCACCGTCAGGGCGGAGCCGAGGCGGCCTGCGGGCCGCCGTCTACGTCGCCCTCGGTCATCGCGCGCTCCAGGCTCCGCGTCTCGTCGATGATCCGCTCGAACAGGCGGCGGACCGCCTCGGGGGGGAGCGGGCCGTCGTTGGCGTCCGTCGCGTTGCGGAGCACGTCCTCCTCGCGGCGGGGGGCGTAGACCGGGAGCCCGGCGTCGTGCTTGATCCGCCCGATGGCAGTCGCGCACGCGGCGCGGTCGTTGAGCAGCGCCACGAGGGCGCGGTCGATGGCGTCGATGCGGTCGCGCCACGGGGCGAGGCCGTCGGGTGAGTCGTCCGGTAGAGCGTCGGCAGTCACAGGGCGAGGGCGGGCTGGGCGGCGAGGTCGAGGCCGTCGCCCACCCCACCGCGGTGGGGTGGAGCGCCGGCCGCCCAGCGGAACGCTCCGGCGACGGCGATCATGGCCGCGTTGTCCACCGAGAAGCCGGGGGCGGGGACGTGGAGGGCCCAGCCGTCCGCCTCGGCCGCCGCCTGCGCCGCGGCGCGGAGGCCGCCGTTGGCCGAGACGCCGCCGACAATGGCCACGTCGCGGATGCCGGTCGTGCGCGCGGCCTCGCGGAGCGCTCCGACGAGCGCCGTGGCGACCGTGTGCTGGAAGGAGGCACAGACGTCCGCGACGTGCGCGGCACCCTCGCCCGGGTGGTCGTCGAGCCAGTAGCGGACGGCCGTCTTGAGGCCGCTGAACGAGACGTCGAACGGCGGCCGCTCGCCGTGCTTGCCGGCGAGCCGCGGGCTGGGCAGCCGCAGGAACGCCGCGTCGCCCTCGGCCGCGAGGCGGTCCACGTGCGGCCCGCCGGGGTAGGGGAGCCCGAGCAGGCGCGCGACCTTGTCGAACGCCTCGCCGGCGGCGTCGTCGCGCGTGCGCCCGAGGACGGTCTGGCGCAGGCCCTCGCCGACAACCGACAGGTGCGTGTGGCCGCCCGACACAGTGAGGCACAGGAACGGGACCGGCGGGCCGGCCCCGCCGACGTACACCGAGGCGGCGTGCCCGTCGAGGTGGTTCACGCCGAGCAGCGGCAGCCCGCGTCCGAGCGCGATCCCCTTGGCCACGCCGAGCCCGACCAGCAGTGACCCGGCCAGGCCGGGGCCGACCGTCACCGCGACCGCGCCGAGGTCGCCGAGCCCGAGCCCGGCCTCGGCGAGAGCCGCCTCGACGGTCGGCACGAGGAGCTGCTCGTGGGCGCGGCTCGCCAGCTCGGGCACGACCCCGCCGAACGCCTCGTGGACCCGCTGCCCGGCGACGACGCTCGACGCGAGGCACCCGCCCGCCCAGACGGCCGCCGCCGTGTCGTCGCACGACGTCTCGATGGCGAGGATCGGCGGGGCGGGGGGGACGGTCACGGGTAGTGCGGCGGGGGCGCAAGTCTACGCCCACCGCGCCGGGGCCGGTACCCAACGGTTCGAAACGCCCCCCGGCCGGCCTCCGCGCACACGCCCGCCGGCTGCGGGCGGCGAACACGGCCCGCCGATGGAACGCGGGCGCGCCATTTCCGGCGGCCCTGGCACGTCGTTGGCGGGCCAGCCGGGCGTGGACATATGTTTGCCCTAACGAGGGTTTCACCCTCTGTCCCCAGATGCCCCAGACGCTCCTCGTCGTTGCCGCCGCGATGGTTCTGGCCCTCTTCGGCCTGAACCGCCAGCGGGCCATCGCGGCCGACGAGCGGGCCGTCGTCGGCCGCGAGGCCGAGGCGGCGGCCCTCGCCACGGGCGAGCGGTGGGCCGGCATCGCGCGCGACCTGGCCTTCGACGAGGGCGACGTGGGCGCGCTCCGGATGCGCCTCCAGGGCGACGTCGCCGGACTCTCGTCGCAGCTGGGCCGCGAGACGGGCGAATCGCTCGCCGACCTGGCGACGCTGGACGACGTCGACGACCTCGCCGGGCTCGCGGTCGTCGAGGACGCCCCGGTCGCGGGCGGCGTGGTCGCGTTCACCGTCACGGCGACGGCCGCCTACGCCGTCCCGCGCACGTGGGCCGTCTCGCCCAGCGGTGCCCCCACGACGGCCAAAGTCGTGAGGATCGTCGTCCGCGAGGTGACCGGCGTGCCGGGCGGGCGGACCGGCCGCCCGGCGGTCGAGGTGACGCTGCCGGTTCGCGTCTCGGCGGCGCTGCAGCACGTCCACAACCGGTAGCGCCGTGTCCTCGCTCCTCGACCACCTCACCGCCATCGCCGCCGGCACGGTCGTCCTGCTGGCGCTCGTGACGCTCCAGATGCGCGACCGCGTCGCGGCCGTCGAGGACGCCGTGTCGGACGTCGCCCAGCAGCAGGCGACGTCGGTCGCGGACGGGCTCGCGCAGGAGTTCGACAACGTGCTCAGCGAGCCCATGGCGACGGCCGCGCTCGGCACCTACCGCTGCCAGCTCGTCCGCGACGCGGCCGGCGAGCGGACGGCGCTCGTCGAGCTCCCGGTCTTCGTCCGGACGGTCCGTGGCGGGGCCGTCCGTGCGGCGACGGTCCGGTACCAGCTCCGGGCCACCGGCCGGACGGTCACCGTCGGGCGCACGGCGCGGCCGACGTACCGCCTCACGCGCGAGGTGGACACGGGGGCCGGCTACGGGGCCGCGGCGACGGTCGCCGAGAGCCTCGTCGACTTCGACGTCAAGTTCCGCGGGCGCGCCTCGGAGACGTTCGCCGGGGCTCCGCCGCTGCGCTTCAGCCAGATCGCGTTCCAGCTCGTCGTCGCGGTGACGCCGCCGCGGGCGCGCGCCGGCCACGTGCGCGTGCAGCAGACCAACAGCGCCCGCGCCGTCTTCGCCGTCCGCCCCCCGAACCTCACCACCACGCTCTGATGGGCCGCTTCCTGCTCCTGCTCCTCGCCGCCGCCGCGGGCGGCAGCCTGCTGCTCAACGCCGGTTCCAGCGGCGGCCGCTCGCACACCCGTGGCCAGCAGCAGTCGCTCGTGCGGCAGACGCTCGACGACGCCGTCGCGACCGTCCTCGACGCCGCCGTCGACCCGGCGACGCGGCGCTGGCGCACCGCCCTCCCGCTCGGGCGGACGTTCCAGGTGGACGGCTACCGCGTCGACGTCGAGGACTACCACCTCGAAAGCTCCGGCACCGTCGCTGCGTTCCGCCTCGCCGCCTACCGCGGCGGCGTCGGGCAGCGCATCGAGAGCCGCTACCGCATCCCCAACACCGGCTGGCCCGGCCCGATCTGGGTCGACGCGCCCTACGCCGTCTCGCAGGTGGACGCGCACGCGACGATCGACGGCGGCGGCCGCCGGATCTACTTCGACGCGACGCGCTTCGGCGCGTACCGGCTCGCGTCCGTCCTCAACCTGGCCGACCTCGGCACCGACTTCGGGGCCGGCTTCGGCGGCGTCCGCGGCACCGGCGCGCCGTTCGCCGTCGTGGCCGACATGGACGCTGTCCGCGAGGCGTTCGGCGCGCCCACCCCGGTCGAGCTCGTCGGGCGGGCCCTGGGCGCGTTCTCAGCGCAGGACACCCGCCTCGCCGGCCCGGCGACGATCGCGGACAGCCGCACGTACGGCGGCTACCCGGCGACGACGCCCGGCGACGCGCGCATCGTCCACGTCACCGGCGACCTCACGATCGCCAGCAGCGGCCGCGTCGAGGGCAACGGGCTCCTGCTCGTCGAGGGCAACCTGACGGTGCTCGGCCGGCTGGACTGGACCGGCCTCGTCCTCGTCCGCCCCCGCTCCCAGCACGTCGCCGTGAACTGGGCCGACGGCCGCGTCCGCCTCAACGGCGGCCTCGTCGTGGACCAGGAGGCCCCGCCGCCGGGCGGCCACACGGACCTGACCATCAACCGCGACATCACCGGGCAGTGGAACTCGAGCGCCGGAGCCATCGGCGAGACCGGCCCCGGCACGCCCGGCGACGCCGAGTTCGGCGGCTACGGCCGGGCCGTCGGCCTGCCGGGCCTGCTCTACGACCACGAGCACCGCTTCGAGCGCGCCACGGCCGAGCAGCGCACAATCCACTTCGCCGAGCGCGGGGTCGACCGCCACGAGCGCTACACGTGGTTCCGGCGGACGCTCACGGATTTCGCCGCCGCCGCGCCGGCCGAGCGCCTCTACGTCCGCTTCAAGAACCCCGCCGGGCACGGGGCGAGCCTGTTCCACCTCGTCACGCGGGCCGGGACCTACGACGGGGCCGTCGCCACCGGCTTCGGCGCGCACGCCCGCCCCGGCGACGCCTCCGCCTCGCCGAGCTTCCTGCCCGCGGACCTCGACGCGCTCGTCGTGGACGTGCAGAGCCTGCGCCTGCTGACGCGCCTCACCGACGGGCAGGTGCCGGGGAGCCCGTTCTGGCCCTACGGCACGTCCGCCTGCCCCAGCCGCCCGATGTGCATCGGCTTCCTCGACGACCGCGACGGCGCGCTCGCCGTCCAGCTCGTCCGCGACACGGACGACCGCCCGGTCTACGAGGCGTCGGTGTACTGGCACACGCAGGCGGCCGGCTCGACGCAGTTTCTCGAAGAGCTCGCCGCCGACGACGCGTGGCGCAGCGCCATCCGCGGCGGGGCCGAGTACGGCGCGCTCGTGCAGGTCGGCCGGCAGGTCACGGTGACGTTCGCCGACGAGTCGGTGGGCGCCATCGCGAACCGGCTCGGCTTCGGGCAGACGGCCATCGAGCACGTGAGCTCGGTCGTCGAGCACATGGACGCTCGCAGTACGGGCACCGCCCGCGTGGGCGGCTAGCTTGGCGGGATGGCCCTCTCGCTCGACGCGTTCGTCTCGGCTCTGCTCTCGGCCGGGGCCGTCCTCGCCGGCCTCACGGTGGGCGTGGGCCTGCTCGTGCGGCGCGCGGGCGACCGCCGGGCGCAGGCGTGGCTCGGCACGCTCGTCCTGCTGACGGCCGCGACGTTCGGGAACGGGCTCCTGTGCGAGGTCGGCGCGTGCTCGGCGTTCGAGCAGCTCTACTTCCTGCCGCTGGACTTCTCGCTCGCCATCGGCCCGCTCGTGTACCTCTACGTCCGCGAGCGCGTCCGGCCGGGGCTCGGCCGCCGCGACGCGGTCCACGCCGTGCTGCCGGTCGCGCAGTTCGCGTTCTGGGCGTCGGTCGGGTTCCGGAGCGTGGCCTTCAAGGCGTGGCTGTGGGAGGCCGTGGTCCAGCCCGTCGTCGGGCCGGCGGGGAGCGTGCTGTTCGTGGTCGTCTCGGCGGCGTACATCGTCGCCGCGCTTCGACTCGTGCGCCGTGCCGACGGCGTGGCCGAGTGGGCTGCGGCGCGGCAGCGCTGGCTCCGGCGGTTTCTGCGGACCGCCCTCGTCCTCTTCGCCGTCCTGACGGCGTACCACGTCGCGGACGTGGTCCTGGGGATGGGGTTCGGGGTGAATCCGTACAACTGGCCGTGGTACGCCTTCCCGAAGCACGTCGCGTTCGTCGGCGTGCTCGTCGCGTTCGCCGTCCACGGGTGGGAGCAGATGCACCCGGCGCGGTGGATGCCGCCGGGCGAACCCGGCGCGCCGCCCGTCCGCGTGGCGACGTACGGGCTGGCCGCCGAGGGGCTCGCGGCCGAGGCGCTCCGGGTCCGCGCCGTCGTCGCGGCGGAGCAGCCGCACCGGAACCCGGACCTCACGCTCGGCCTCCTCGCGGACACGCTCGGGCTGTCCGACAAGGTCCTCTCGTACGTCCTCAACGAAGGGCTCGGGACGACCTACGCCGCGTACGTCAACGGCCTCCGCGTGGCCGACGCCCGGCGGGCGCTCGCGGACCCGGCCCTCGCCCACCGGACCGTCCTCAGCATCGGCCTGGACGCCGGCTTCTCGTCCAAGGCCACCTTCAACCGGGCGTTCAAGGCGGCGACCGGGCGGACGCCGTCCGACGTGCGCCGGGGGGGCGTGGGGCTCGAAGACGATGTGAGACCCCTCGTGGGCGTCCCACATCTTCCCTGAGGCGACGGAGGGCTCGGGCAGGGCCATCTTCCGGACCTCCACTCTCCCACGCCCGGATGCCGTCGCTGTCTCTCCTCGTCCTCGCCGCCGCCCTGTTCGGGGCGTCCGCCACGCCGGCCCAGCCGGTCCACTCGTCCTCTGCGGACGCGTCCTCCGCGGAAGCGGCTGCCCGCGACGCCGTCCTCGTCGTCGAGTGGGCGGCGGCGCTCGTCCGCGAGATCGAGGCGCGCCGCGAGGCCCACCCGCCGTCGGATCCGGTCGCCCCGTTCCGCCGGCTCGTCGGCGACTGGGCCGGGACGCTGACGTACACGGACTACGGCGACGACGCGACGCGCGTCGAACTCGGTGTCCGGATCTCCGTCGCCGAGCGGCGCGACTCGCTGGACACGCCCGCGCTCGAGTTGCGCTACGCGTACACCGAGCCCGACGGTCGCGCCGTCGAGGGCGGCCGCGACCTGCTGGTGCCCGGCACGGACCCGGCGCGGCTCTCGTTCGGCGGCGCGGCCTGGACCGTCGTCGCTCGCGACACGACCGGCGGTCGGCTGCGTCTCGTGGCCGAGCGGGAAGGCGACGACAATGAGCGTCCGGCGACGATCCGCGAGACGCTCACGGCCGGCCCCGAGGCGTGGACGCTCGTCAAGGAGGTCCGCTACGCCGGCACGGCGGCGTTCTTCGAACGCCACACATACGTGCTCCGCCGGGCCGAGGGCTGACCGGAACCGGCCGACGGACGCGCTACGGCAACGGCCGGATCGGGACGCGGACGGCCGTCCGGTCCCACTGCAGGCGCAGGTCGACGCCGGCGTCGGCCGGCACGAAGTCCAGCGTGAGCGCCTGCACCGCCTCGCCGAGCGCCTCGGAGACAGCCTCGGCCTCGGCCACGTTCAACGCCGCGTCGTAGTCGTCGGCGAGGTGCATCCCGAGCGCGCGGTTGAGGTGGAGCGTCCAGCGGTCCGGCCGCGGCGTCGAGAAGAGGCTGTACACGCCCGGCTCGACGCGCGTCCCGCCGAACAGAACGGCCCGCGTGATCGCGACCTCGGTGGATGTGTGCGCGCCCGTCGCCCAGACCATGCCCCACCCGACGAGCCCGCCGAAGACGACGCGCCCGCGCACGAACGGCTGCCCGTAGACGACCGAGAGGTACGTCCCGTCGGCGAGCGTCGCCCCGGCGCGCCCGACGGCCGACCCTGCGGGCGGGTTCGCCGCATCGACACGCAGGCCGGGCGAGGCGTACGTCGTGAGCGCCCCGGCAACCGGCGCGTCGTGGACGTGCCGCTGCCCGTCCGCGTGCACGTGGACGTGCTGCGCGAGCGCCGGGTCGGCGAGGGCGATCAGGGCGAGGGCGGCGGCGAGGCGGAGCATCAGCGGCGGAGAACAGAGCGCGGGAAGGTAGAACGCGACGACGCCCGGCGGGCGCGTGGCCTGCCGGGCGTCGGAAGAGCGACCGCCGGTGTGCCTAGTTGAGGTGCGCGACGAGCTCCTCGCGGCGGTGCTTCTGGCGGAGCTTCCGGAGCGCCTTCTCCTTGATCTGGCGGACGCGCTCGCGCGTCAGCCCGAACCGCTGGCCGACCTCGACGAGCGTCAGCGGCTGCTCGTGGCCGATGCCGAAGTAGAGCCGCGTGATCTCCGCCTCGCGCGGGTGCAGCGTGGCCAGGGCGCGCTCGATGTCGATGTTGAGCGACTCGTTGGTGAGGTCGTCGTCCGGCTGGTCGTAGCTGTCGTCCGCCAGGACATCGAGCAGCGAGTTGCCGTCGTCGTCGTCGAACGGCGCGTCCATCGAGAGCGAGTGGCGGCTGTGCTGGAGGCCCTCGACGACCTTGTCCTCCTTGAGGTCAAGCTCCTTGGCGATCTCCTCGGGTGTCGGCTGGCGGCCGAGCTCCTGCGCGAGCCGCGCCGAGGCCTTGCGCATCTTCGACAGCGTCCCGACGCGGTTCAGCGGCAGCCGCACCGTCCGGACCTGGTCCGAGAGTGCCTTGAGGATGCTCTGGCGGACCCACCACACGGCGTACGAGATGAACTTGAAGCCCCGCGTCTCGTCGAAGCGCTGCGCGGCCTTCACGAGGCCGTAGTTGCCCTCTGAGATGAGGTCGGCGAGGCTGAGCCCCTGGCCCTGGTACTTCTTGGCCACCGAGACGACGAAGCGCAGGTTCGCTCGGACGAGCATGTGGAGCGCCGTCTGGTCGCCCTTCTTGATGCGCTGCGCGAGGTCGACCTCCTGGTCGGGGGTGAGAAGCGGGACCGTTCCGATCTCCTGGAGGTACTGGTCCAGCATCCGTTGTGAACGGGGGACGTACATCGGCGGCCTGTAGGTTGGTGGTGGGGAGGGGTGGGCAACGCGGAGCCCGCGACAGACAGGGCCGTCTGTCGCGGGCTCCGAGGGTGCCGGCTGAAGCGGCGGAATCAAACGTAGGGGAAATCCCCCCGCCGTCCTAGAGCGTCCCCAGTCTTATCGGCCCCCGGCAGGCGAGTTCCTTAACACTTCGGTTTTCGTGCTCCGTTCGAGTTCCAGAGGCGCCATGTGCAGCCGTGTGCGAACGGTGAGTGTCCTGGCGGCCGCTCTTCCCTCAGAGCCAACCGGCACGGAGAGTGGGCCGCGCGTGCAGCTGGTGGCTTAGGTACGGAACGAAAGGACTGGTGCAGGCCTCCGGACGATCCGCCTCGCAGAGGGAGTGCGGGCGTGTCGCCGTCCTTATCTCGGCCCCGGAGGATGGAGGTGTCGTTAAGGGTTTCATATTTTCCTGAAAGCGCCTAGATTGCCCAAGCCTCGATCCCCACCCCACCACCCTCTGACAATGCCCGAAGTCGTTTCACTCACCGAAGGCCAGTTCGGCCTGGTGTACAGCACACTCTCCCTCGCGATCGCAGCGATGGGGGCCTCCTTCGTGTTCTTCCTGCTGGCTCAGAACCGCGTCGCGCCGAAGTACCGGCTCTCCCTCGTCGTGTCCGCGCTCGTCGTGGGCATCGCGGCCTACCACTACGTCCGCATCTTCAACAGCTGGGTCGACACGTACGCGTTCGCGGACGGCCTGTACGCGTCCACGGGCCTCCCGTTCACGGACTCCTACCGCTACGTCGACTGGCTCCTGACCGTCCCGCTCCTCGTCACCGAGCTCGTCCTCGTCCTCGCGCTGGCGAAGGAGGTCCAGGGCAAGCTCATCACGACGCTCGGCATCGCGGCCGTCGCCATGATCCTGCTCGGCTTCCCGGGCGAGATCTCCAGCGACACCGGCACGCGGGCACTCTGGGGCGCGCTGTCCACGATCCCGTTCGTGTACATCCTCTACGTGCTCTGGGCGCGCCTGGGCGCGGCCATCGCGCAGCAGCCGCCGCGCGTCGCCGTCCTGTTCCGCAACACGCGCCTGCTTCTCCTGGCGACGTGGGGCTTCTACCCGCTCGTCTACATGGCTCCGTTCCTCGGCATCTCGGGCGCCTCCGCTGAGGTGACCATCCAGGTCGGGTATGCCGTCGCGGACATTCTCGCCAAGGCGGCCTACGGCGTGA
>JANPJI010000023.1:0-1520 GCA_031425425.1 Rubricoccaceae bacterium | reverse complement strand
CGCGGCGGCGACGTCGCCTGGCGCTTCGCGGCGAAGGGGAAGGTCTTCACCGCCCCCGCCCTCAGCGGCCCGCGCGTCGTGTTCGGCTCCCAGGACGACGCGGTCTACGCGCTCGATGCGGCGAGCGGCATCCTGGCCTGGCGCGTCCCCCTCGGGGCCGACGTCGACGGTGCGCCGGTCGTGGCCGACGACGGCTCCATCTACGTCGGCACCGACAGGAACGAGGTCGTTCTCCTCGCCCCCGATGGGGGGGCGGTCTGGGCGGCCGACGCGGGCGGTTACGTGCGCGGCGGCCTCTCCCTCGCGCGCAACGGCGATCTCCTTGCGGGCACGTACGGTCCTGCGCCGCGCCTGCTCCGGCTGAGCCCTGACGGCGTCGTCCGTGGGTCGTTCGGCGTCCAGGGCACGGGCGCGAAGGAGTTCGGGATCCACGGCGCCCCGCTCGAGGACGACGACGGGGCGCTCTACTTTGGGGCGCAGGACGACGCGGCGTATGCGCTCGAGCCTGACGGAACGGTGCGGTGGCGCTTCCTGACCGGTGCGGACGTCGACGCCCCGCTCACGCTCCTCTCCGACGGGTCGCTCGTCGTCCCGTCGGAGGACGGTTCCGTGACTTTGCTGGTGCCGTGATCTACCGTGGCCAGGCGCCGAGAATCGTCGATGGCCGATATTCCGCCCACCAAAAGCACCGACGCGGAGGACGTGGCCTGGGGTCTCCAGACCGCAGACACGCTCTGGCAGCGCGGCGAACGAATCGACGCGCTCGTCTGGCTGCGCCGAGCCGCCCAGGCGGCGGGGGACGCCAACGACGACGATCGGGCGCTCGAGCTCGCGCGCCACGCCGCGGAGCTGACGGAGTTCATGAACTCCGAGGAGGCCCCCGAGCTCCACGAAGACGATCTGCTCGACGACGCGGACATCGAGATCTCTTCGAGCGCCGACATCGATGTGCCGGATGAAGGCGACGACGACGGGACGCCCGCCGCCCCTCCGCCGCGCGAGAGCTCCGCTCCGTCGATCGAAGCGAGCATGGTCGACGTCAGTGCCGGCGAGCTCGGCGAAGGCGAGGGGATGCGCGAGCGGCTGCCGTCCGTCGTCGACGCCGCCACTGCTCACGCCGGCATGTTCGATCCGTGGGCCGAGATGTCTACGCAGCTTGCGGAGCCCGGCCCTACCACCGCCTCGGTCCCGCCGGCGGCCGACGAAGAGGTCATCACGAGCGTTCGTCCGAACGCGCTGAAGAGGCCGCGCTCGGACGTCCCCGCTCCGCGTGCGGTCCCGATCTCGACGCCGCCGCCCGCGCTCCCGCCGCCGCCCCGCGCGTCGCGTCCGAGCGTGAGCGGTCTCCCCGCTGCGCCCGTCGCTGCGCCCGCTCCGCCCGCGGGGCCGCCGAAGCCGCCGCCGCCGCTACCTCCGCGCGCGCGCCCTTCGCTTCCCAAGCGGTCTGCGCCGAGGGTGCCCGTCGCCCGCGCGGTCGCGCCTCCGCCCGAGCCGGAGCCGGCTCCGCCGCCCGAGCCCGA
>JANPJI010000022.1:0-7384 GCA_031425425.1 Rubricoccaceae bacterium | reverse complement strand
CAGAAGCGGCTCGCCGCCCGTGAGGACGACGAAGCGGATTGCCCCGGCGACCCGGCAGACCTCAGCGGCGAGGTCGGCGGCGTTGAGTTTGACGCTGCCCCGTTTGCGGAAGTCGGTGTCGCAGAACATCGCGCAGGCGGCCCCGGTCCTCTGGAAGTCCCGCTCGCGGTGGTCGGGCTCGCCGTCCCACATGTTGCAGCCCGCGAGGCGGACGAACTCGGCCGGCCGGCCGGCCCAGAAGCCCTCGCCCTGGAGCGTCCGCCAGACGGCGCGGACGGCGTAGCGGCGCTGCCCTGCGGGCGAATCCCTGAGACGCGCATCCAGTCCAGCTTCGCGCTCCGCCTCGGCGGCCGGTGCGGCGGGGTCGGTCACAGCCATCCGTTCGCCTCCGCCTCAGCGTACCCCGTCGCGCGGAGGATGCTCGCCGGGTTGTCCAGCCGGCCGTAGCCCCAGGCGTGGCGCTGTGTCCGGTCGCCGTTGTAGTCCGTGTGGCTCATCTCGCAGACGGTGTCGAGCACGTCGAGCCCGCGGACCGTCCCGAGGTCGCGGGCTAGCTTCCACGTCTCGGCCTTGGTGAGCGCCATCAGCGGCGTGTGGATGCGGACGGGCGCGTCGAGCGCGAGCGACGCGGCACGGGCCTGCGCCTCGATGAAGCCGAGGCGGCAGTCGGGGTAGCCCGAGTAGTCCGTCTCGCACATCCCGCCGACGAGGTCGTGCGTGCCGTCGAGAAAGGCGCGGCTCGCAGCGAGGGTGAGGAAGAGCGCGTTGCGGCCGGGCACGAACGAGGCGGGCAGGTCCGGCGCGAGGCCGTGGGCCGCGTTCACGTCGGCCAAGGCGTCGGTAAGCGCCGAGCCGCCGAGGAGGCCGCGCAGGTCGAGGACGTCGTACGGCACGCCGGCCGCCGCGGCGATGGCGCGGGCCTGCTCCAGCTCGACGGCGTGGCGCTGCCCGTAGTCGAACCCGAGCGCGCCGACGTCCGAGAAGCCCCCGCCGAGGGGGCCGTCGGTGAGCGCCCAGAAGAGGCACGTCGTGGAGTCCTGGCCGCCGGAGAAGAGGACGAGCGCGGAGGGCATCGGGGAACGCAGGAACGCAGGAACGCAGGAACGCAGGAACGCAGGAACGCAAGATGCCCACATCCTGCACGCGTGCGCTCCTGCACGCCTGGTTTCCACGCGGCGCTTTCGCGAAGAACGCGGCGAGGCGCGCGGCGACCTCGGCCGGGGCCGTTGCTATCCTTTCCCGCCCCGAAACGCCGACCGATGGCAGACTCCGCCGACCGCTCCGAACCGCCCGCCGAGGCCGCGCCCGCCGAGGCCCGCCTCGACGCCTACCACCGCCAGGCGCTCGACCACACGCGCGCCTCGCTGGACCACATGGCCCGCTTCGGGATCGAGCCCGAAGGACGCGTCGCCCTGTTCCTGCCGCCCGAGGCGCGCCAGGCCGACATCCACCGGATGCCGTACGTCCACGCCGCCCGGCAGCGTGTGGTCTATGAGACCGAGCCCGGCGAGTTCTCCGCCCTGTGTCCCTTCTCCGGATTGCCGGACTCCGGAACGGTCCGCATCGAGTACGTCCCCGGAGGTTGGCTCTTGGAGCTGAAAAGCCTCAAGTACTACCTCGTCTCGTGGCGCCACATCGGCGCGGCGCAGGAGGACGTGACGGCGCTCCTCTTCGAGGACCTGCTGCGCCACCTCGGCGACCCCGACCGCCTCGTCGTCACGACGGACTACACCGTCCGCGGCGGGATCCACACCGTCTGCACCGTCGACAGCCGCGAGCAGGGCGACGCTCCGCGCGCCTCTGGTGACGGAGCCGCCTGACCCGATGAACAAGATCGTCCTCCCGCTCGGGATTCTCGCCCTCGTCGGTGCCGCGTTCGTCGCGTGGCTCGCGTTCCTGCCCAACGTGCCGGACGGGCCGGAGGGTGGCGAGCCGCACAGCGTCCGCCTCCCCGAGAGCACCTCGTTCGAGGCGGCCATCGACTCGCTCGAGTCGGCCGGGGCCGTGTCGTCGGTGACCTCGCTGCGCCTGCTCGGGACGCTCACGGGCTGGGGCGACCAGGTCAAGACGGGCCACTACCTCCTGGAGCCGGGCATGAGCAACTGGGCCGTGCTCAACAAGGTCCGCAAGGGCCTCCAGGACCCGATCCAGATCACGATCCCCGGCGGGCTCACCCCGGCGCGCTTCGGGCGCGTGCTCCGCAACCAGCTCGGGGCGGACTCCGCCGAGGTCGTCGCGGCACTCGCCGATCCGGGCCTCGCCGCGCAGCTCGGCACGGACCCCGCGCACCTGCTCGGCCACATGCGCGGCAACACCTACGACATCCGGTGGACGACGAACGCGCGCCGGGCGATCACGCGCATCCACGAGTGGCACGACCGCTACTGGACGGACGAGAAGACCGCGCAGGCCGAGGCGCTCGGGCTCACGCCGGACGAGGTCACGACGGTTGCCTCGATCGTCGAGATGGAGGCGCGCAAGCCCGAGGAGATGCCGCGCATCGCCGGCGTCTACCTCAACCGCCTGCTCGGGCGGACGTCCTCGGGCACGATGCGCCTCCAGGCAGACCCGACGGTCCAGTACGCGCTCATGGCGGCCGGCGAGCCGCGCCCGCGGCGCCTGCTCTTCGTCGATTACCGCACGCCGAGCCCGTACAACACGTACCTCATCGACGGCCTCCCGCCCGGCCCGATCACGAACCCCTCAGATGCCGCGCTCGACGCGACGCTCGCGCCCGAGCGCCACGAGTACCTCTTCTTCGTCGCCGACGGCACGGGCGGGCACGACTTCAGCCGCACCGTCTCGGAGCACAACGCCAAGGCGGCGCGGTGGAGCGCGTGGCTCAGCGCACAGGTCCGCGAGCGGCGCCAGCGCGAGACGGCGGCGGGCGTCAGCGGGGCCGTCGGCGCAGCCCTCGGCGCAGCAGCGGGCGAAGGGCCGGCCCCGACGCGGCCCGCCCCGTGAGGACGGCCGGCCTCCTGGTCACGGGTGCCATCGCGGCGTCCTTCCTCGGCGGGGCCGTCCTGAACACTGCGAACGATCTGTTCCAGTTCAGTCCGGACAAGGTGTCGGCGGAATTCCCGACCACGGTGTTCTTTGTCCTGAGCGGGCTCGGGCTCGGGGGGCTCTCGGCCTTCTGCTTCGCTCAGATCTGGAGGGATCGTTCGGGGATGCGACCGCCCCACACGACTCGTTGACACCGCGCGGGGAGACCGCGCCATAGGGCCGGTTGAGCCAGCGCCCGGCAGGCCGATACTCGCACGCCTCCTCAGCCGCATGTCGCCCGTCCGAACGCTCGTGCTGGCCCAGTTCCGGGCCGACCTCCGCCACGCGGCGACAGGCAAGCCCGGCGGCGGGCGCGTCGCGATGACGGCCGTCGCGTACGGATTTTCGGGGATCATCCTAGCCGTCTCGCTCGGGCAGGCCACGCCGGAGGAGGCGCTCTTCGTCGCCGGCTCGTTCGGGTTCGTCCTCTCCGCGTTCGGCGTCGTCGGCTCGTACGACGACCTCATGGGCCGACCGAAGGACAACGCGTGGCTGACAACGCTCCCGGCGTCCGAGGCGCAGCACTACGCGGCCCGCGTGGTCGGCATCGCCGGCTACGTGCTCCTGATGGGCGTCTCGGTGTCCGTGCCCGTCGGCATCCGCGTGGCCGTCTCGTCGGGCGCGGGCGAAGGCGTGCTCGTCGGCGCCCTCGTCGCCGGGGGCGTGGTGTGGACGGCCGCGGCCTCGCTCGCCGTGTTGTGGGCGCTGACGCTCGCTCTCCCGCAGCGGCTGCTCCGGCCGGCCATCGGGCTCACGCGGACCCTCCTCGTCGCCTCGCTCGTGATCGGCTACCAGTGGATCGGGACCGGCATCGACCCGACCGCCGCCCCGTGGTGGCCCGGCGCGTGGCTCGCCGACGGCCTCGACGGTCGGCCGACGGTCGGGCTCGGCGTGCTCGTCGCCTCGGTCGTCGGGCTTGGTGCCGCCTTTGCGTTCGCGTTCCCGACGCGCTACTTCGACCTGCTGGCGCGCCTCGGGGCCGGCGAGCGCGAGTCCGAGACGGGCCGCCGCCGCCGCGACCTGACGGCCGTCGAGCGGGCGCTCGCGCGGACCGGGCCGGAGCGCGCGGCCTACGGCTTCGCCGTCGCCTCGTTCACCGACGACCGGCTCGTGCGGGGGCGGCTGTGGCCGGCGGCCCTGCTCCCGGTCGGGTTCGCGCTGTTCGGCTGGGTCGCGGGCGGGCTGGGGAGCCTGTTCGTGTTCGGCCCCGAGAACGTGCTGCTGCACCCCGAGACGCAGCTCCACCTGTCCGTCCTCGTCGTGCTCCTGTTCTGCGCGCAGTCGCTCGTGCAGACGCTCCAGTTCTCGGACCACGCCCAGGCAGCCTGGGTCTTCGGGACGCTCCCCGAGGCGGACCCGCGCGGGCTCCAGATGGGGGCTCAGCAGGCGCTCGCGGTCCGCATCCTCGCCCCGCTCCACGTGGGCCTCGCGGTCGTGCTGGCGCTCCAGATGCCCGCGCTCGACGCCGCCATCCACGCCTTTTTCTGGTTCGCCGTGACGGTCGTCGTGACGCGGCTGTACGCGCTCGCGCACCGCCGGCCGCCGTTCTCCCGGCGGAGCGACAAGTTCAGCGCCGCGGCGCGGTTCGGGCCGCTCCTCGTGTCCGTGCCCGTAGGCCTGCTCGTGCTGGGCCTCCAGGTGGCGACGTTCACGTCGCGACCGACGGCCGTGCTGGCCTCGCTCGGCCTGCTCCTCGCGAGCGACGCCGCGGGACGCCTTGCCGTCTACCTCGGCCGACCGCGTCCCGTGCCGGCGGTCCCGCTCTCTCCCGCCGAGACGGCCGCCCTCGCCGCTCCCTGAACGCACCGGAGGCCGGAGCCCTTACGGACCCCGGCCTCCAGTGATCTCCTGCCAGCCGGATTAGTCACCTCGGCCCGGACGGCCGCGCGACGACCGCCCGCCGTCGTCCGAGCGCGACGGGCGCGACTCTTCGCGGCGCGGCGCGGGCCGGCTCTCCTCGCGGCGCGGCTCCGGACGGCTCTCCTGACGCGGCGGCGGGGCGGGGCGGCTCTCCTCGCGGCGCGGCGGCGCCTGGTACGCCGGCTCCTGGCGCTGCGGCGGGGCCTCGTAGCGCGGCTGCGGACGCGGGGCCTCGTACGCCGGCTGCGGGCGCGGCGGCGGGGCCTCGTAGCGCGGCTGCTGCCGTGGCTCGGGACGGACCTCCTCGCGCGGCGCGGACCGGACCGGCGCGGACCGGATGGGCTGGCGGACCGGCTCGGCGCGCGGCGTGCGGACCGGAGCCGGGGCCGACTCCTGCCGCGGCGTCCGGACCACGGGCGCCTGGCGGATCGGGGCCTGGCGGACCGGCGGAGCGGTCTCGGCGGCCGGCGCCTCACCACGGGTCGTCTCCGCACGCGGCGTGCGGACGGTCGGTGCCTGGCGGATAGGCTCAGTCGCCCGCGGTGTCCGGACGGTCGGGGCCTGTCGGACGGTGGGCGTGCGCACCGGCGCGCTGTTGACCGCCGACGGCGTACGGACGATGGGGGCCTGGCGGATCGGGGCCGGGTTGAGCGTGTTCCGCGTCGGCCCGGCCGTCTCCGACGACGGGGTCGCCCGCGTCGTCGGCACCTGCCCGCGGATGGGCGCGCTGAGCGTCTCGGACGCCTGCGCCGCGCTGGCCGCGCCACGGACGGGCCGGACGCCCCCGGTCGGCAGCGTGCCCGCCGTCGGCAACGTGCCGGCCGTCGTCCGCACCGGACCCGAGGCGACCGTCGGCGCGGGCGGGAGCGTCGCCGGGCCGATGCCGACGCGCGAGGGGACGCGGGTCGGCGGGAGCGCGGCGACCGTAGGAGCGACGACCGGGGCCGCCGTGCCGCGGATGGGGCCGCGCTCGCCGTCGTCGGTGCCGCGGTCATCCCGGCCGTCGGGATCGTTGCCGTAGCCCGGGCTGTAGCCGGGGCCATAGTGCGGGCTGCCGTAGTAGCCCGGGCCGTACGAGCCGGCGTAGGACGCGTCTGAGTAGCCGTCGTAATACCCGTCGTGGTAGCCGGACCCGTAGCCGTAGCCGCCTCCACCCCACCCCCAGCCGATGGAGATCGACAGGCCCGGCTGGTAGTAGTACGGGTTGAAGTAGTAGTCGGTGTAGTAGTACGGGTCGTAGTACTGGGCGCTGTAGTAGTACGGGTCGTACTGACTCGCGTACCGAGACGACCGCCAGTGCCGGCGGGCGCTGTAGCGGTGGCCCCACGTCCCGGCCCATCCGAAGCGGAGGTACGGCCGGTACACCCGGTACGGCCGGTAGTAGCTGTAGACCGACGGGTAGTACGCCGGGTCGTCGTAGCGGTAGTAGTCCGAGGCGTAGCCGCCGTAGTACGCGTCGCCGTCGTCGTACCCGGCCTCGTCGTCGTAGCCGTACCCGTAGCTCGACGAACCCTCAGCGGAGCCGTACGAGCCGCCGTTCGCGTCGTCGGTGTAGTACGTGTTCTGGTCGTCGTAGTAGTACCGCGACACCGTCACGCCGTCGGCCGAGGCCGGCTCGGCGTCGCCGAGGCCGTACGGGTCCGGGCTCTTCACGACGAGCCCCGGCGCGTCCACGTCGAGCGAGTCGCCGTAGGGGTTGTCGGGGATCTCCATCGTCGCGGCGAGCCCGACGCGCGCGCGCGTCTGCGCGGGGGCCGGCTCGGGGCGGGACGACGCGCAGCCGCCGACGGCGAGCGTGGCGGCGAGGAGGCCGGCGGCGAGCAGCGGCCGGACGGGCGGGACGACGCGCCTCGCGGGCGGGATCGGTGACATAGCAGCGGGTGGGCTGGGCGACGGGCCGCGCGAAGAGGACTGGAAGGGGCCGGGCCGGACGCGCGTCCCGGTATATTCGCCGGCCCCTGTGCATTCGGGCCGCCTGCGATCTGGCGGAAGTAACGCCTTCTGGCAGCCGAAACTCGCGCACACAGACTGCACACCTGAACACCCCCACGCCCCGAAGGTTGCGGCCGGCCGGGGCCCGCTCCAGATGGCCGAGACGATCACGCCCCGAACGACAGACTACGCCCAGTGGTACCAGGACGTCATCCGTGCGGCGCGCCTCGCCGAGACGTCGCCCGTGCGCGGCTCGATGATCCTCCCGCCCAACGGCTACGAGCTGTGGGAGAACATGCAGCGTGCGCTCGACGGCATGTTCAAGGCGACCGGCCACCGCAACGCCTACTTCCCGCTCTTCATCCCGCAGAGCTTCCTCGAGAAGGAGGCGGCCCACGTCGAGGGCTTCGCCAAGGAGTGCGCCGTCGTGACGCACTACCGCCTCACGTCCGACGGCAAGGGCGGGCTCATGGTGGACCCCGAGGCCAAGCTCGACGAGCCCCTCGTCGTCCGCCCAACATCCGAGACGATCATCTGGGACACGTAC
>JANPJI010000021.1:0-2628 GCA_031425425.1 Rubricoccaceae bacterium | reverse complement strand
TCGTCGATGCCGCGCTGGAGGCGCGTCGTGTTGGTCACGAAGAGGTCGTCGCCCACGAGCAGGATGCGGTCGCCGACGGCCTCGGTGAGCGCGGCCCAGCCGGCCCAGTCGTTCTCGTCGAGCGCGTCTTCGATGGACACGATGGGGTAGTCCTCGACCCACTTCGTCCAGTACGCGACCATCTCTTCGGACGAGACGGGCACGCCGGGGTTGGACTTGTAGAACGAGTACGAGCCGTTCTCGAACATCTCCGAGGCCGCCGGGTCGAGCGCGATCGAGAGGTCCGTGCCGGCCGTGTAGCCCGCCTTGCCGATGGCCTCGACGCACAGCTCGATGGCCTCCTCGTTGGAGCGCAGGTTCGGCGCGAAGCCGCCCTCGTCGCCCACGGCCGTCGAGTAGCCTTTGGCCTTCAGCAGGCCCTTGAGCGCGTGGAACGTCTCGACGCCCATCCGCAGGCCTTCGGAGAACGACGTTGCGCCGACGGGCATCACCATGAACTCCTGCATGTCGACCGAGTTGTCGGCGTGGCGGCCCCCGTTGAGGATGTTCATCATCGGCACCGGCAGGCGGCGCGCATTCGCCCCGCCGAGGTAGGCGTAGAGCGGCAGCCCGGCGGCGACGGCCGCGGCGCGTGCCACGGCGAGGCTCACGCCGAGCGTCGCGTTGGCCCCGAGGCGGCCCTTGTTGGGCGTCCCGTCGAGCTCGATCAGCGCGCGGTCCACGTGCGCCTGGTCGAACACCGAGAAGCCCTCGACCTCCTCTGCGATCTCGTCGTTGACGTTCGCGACGGCCTGGAGGACGCCCTTGCCGCCGTAGACGTCCGGGTCTTCGTCGCGGAGCTCGGCCGCCTCGTACTCGCCGGTCGAGGCGCCGGAGGGGACGGCGGTGCGGCCGATCTCGCCCGTCTCGGTGATGACATCCACCTCGACGGTCGGGTTGCCGCGGCTGTCGAGGATCTGGCGGGCGTGGACGGAGGCGATGAGGGACATGTCGGCGGGGATGGGGAGGGCCGGGAAGATAGGGGAGGGCGCGCAGTCCGCACGGCGGGTGGCTACTCGGCCGGCCGGGCCGGGGCGTGCGGGGAAGCCTGCGGGTCCACCGCGGCCCGGTTGTAGAGCCAGGCCAGAGCGACGAGGAGCGCCGTCGCACCGATGCCGAGCGCCACCCCCGGCACCGCCGGCGCGACGAGTGCCAGCCGCAGAACGACCGTCGCGAGCGCGAAGCCGGCGTTGCGGAACACGACGGCGGACGTCGACGAGTACCGCAGCGAGACGAGCACGAGCAGCACGTCGGCGAAGATGAGGGCCGTGAAGACGCTGTCGAAGAACGGATACGGGTCGGCCCCCGTCGCATAGCGACGCACGTCGTCCACGCCTGCCACGGCCACGGCGACGAGCAGCCCGAACGCGATCGTCTTCTTGGCGCGCACGAACTGCGCCTGCTCGCCCAGACTGGACGTGATCGGGCGGTGCCGCTGCAGCCGGTCCTACACCACCACGCCGGCGAAGACGAGCAGCGCCCCGCACCGTCGGTGAGCGCCTCGATGACCGGCGTTCGGGCCGTCTCCCACACGAGTGGCTCGCCGAGCGTGCCGAGCGCCTTGAACGCGTCGCGGAGCAGGATCAGCGAGAACAGTTCGACCTGCTTGCCGACCGACCCGGCGACCGAGCCGGCGAGGGCCAGCACGAGCCCGACCGTCTCGATAGAGCAGCAGGGCGGTGAACGCCACTCCGATCGCCGCGAAGTGGCTCGTCGGGACGAGCGCGCCGAGGCCCGGCGGCAGCAGCCTCCACCGGCGCGCCTCGACCGCAACGAGCGTCCCGACGAACACCACGACGAGTCCGTTGGCCGTCGCGCGGCGGCTCGCGGCGGACTCCCAGCCGGCATCGATCCGGTCGAACGCCTACACGACGGTGCCGGACAGGCCCAGGCGAGGGGAATCGGGCGGAGCAGTCATCGGAGGCAGGGTGGGGCGGATTCGGTACAGGCCGGTGCGTGTCCGTCGCTCACGGCCCGGCCATCGTCCGCCGCATCGCCCCGACGGCGAGGCCGTCCACGCGCTCGTTCATCGGGACGCCCGCGTGGCCCTTCACCTTCACCCACCGGACGTCGTGGCGCGCGTCCTGCGCGACGAGGCGCTCCCAGAGGTCGCGGTTCAGGACCGGCGTCTTGTCCGCCTTCGTCCACCCGCGCTTCTGCCAGCCGACAATCCAGCGGTCGTTGAACGCGTTGACGAGGTACGCGCTGTCCGAATGCAGCGCGACCGCGCACGGGGCCGTGAGCGCTTCGAGGGCGCTCGCCGCGGCGAGCAGCTCCATCCGGTTGTTGGTCGTCTGGGGCTCGGAGCCCGAGAGCTCCTTCTCGCGGCCGTTCGACACGAGAACGGCGGCCCATCCGCCCGGGCCGGGATTCCCGGAGCAGGCACCGTCGGTGTAGATGGTAACGGTGGGGGACGGGGGACGGGGCACGGGGGACTGGCAGAGGGAGGGTGAAGGGGCTCGGCGGCCCATTCCGGTAACTTATGGGCACGCCGCGGCATAAACCGCCGGGCGCTGCCTGTCGCCATTTCTCACTCGCCCGTCTCTCCGTGAAGTTCGTCGATTACGTCACCATCAGCGTCCGCAGCGG
>JANPJI010000020.1:0-8993 GCA_031425425.1 Rubricoccaceae bacterium | reverse complement strand
GCCCAATCGGTGATGTTCTCGTTGTTGCAGAGCGCGTTGTACAGGAGCGGCGTGGCCTTGTCGAGCGCGCACAGAAGGCTCACGGGCTTGTGCTGCCGTTTGCCCGTCGGCAGGCCGGATGCGGAGTCGCGGGGCGAGACGACCTCATGGTTCACCTGGAAGATCTCGATCTTGCCCTCGCGGCCCTTCTGGGTCACCGAGCCCTGGATGTCGCCCTGCTTCTGGCCCTTGAGCTTGAGGTATGCGTTGAGTGCCATGTGCGTTGTGGAAGCGTGAGTGGAAGGAATGCCGGGGCGTCGGGCAGGTCCCGGGCCGGCGGAGGCCCCGCGTCGGGTGCGGGCGATGTCGTGCGGGCGTGGTGGCGGGCGGGTGCTACTTCTTCGGCATCTTGCCGACGAGCGAGAGGCTGATGTCCATGCCCTCGATCTGGAAGTGCGGCTGGATGGAGGTCTGGACGCGGAAGAAGCCGGGGTTCTCCTCGATCTCGGAGACCGTCACCGAGGCGCCCTTGAGCGGGTACCGGGCCACGGCCGCGGCCGACGGGTTGGCCATCTCGGTGACGAGCCCGCCGAGCCACTTGTTGAGCTCGGCCTCGATGGTCCCCGCGTCCTTGGTCGCGCCGATGTTCTCGCGCTGGATCACCTTGAGGTAGTGCGCGATGCGGGAGGCGAGGAAGATGTAGGGCAGGCGCGAGTTGACGCGGCTGTTGGCCGTCGCCGCGGCGTCGTCGTAGAGCTTCGGCCGCTGGGTCGAGTTGGCCGAGAAGAAGCACGCGAAGTCGCGGCCCTGGTAGTGCGAGAGCGGCATGAAGCCGAGGTTGGACGCCTCGAACTCGAGCGTCTCCGAGATCGGCACCTCGGTCGGGATCTTGGCCTGCTTGCCCTTGCCGACGTCGTAGAGGTGCACGGGCAGGTCGTCGACCTTGCCGCCGGCCTGCGGGCCGCGGATCTGGACCGACCAGCCGTCGCGCTGGAACGCGCGGACCATGTTGCTCGCGAACGCGAACGAGGCGTTGCCCCAGAGGTACTTGTCGTGGTCGTCGCCGGTGATGTCCTCGCGGTAGTTGAACGACTTCACCGGGACCGTGTCCGGCCCGTACGGCAGCCGCGTCAGGAAGCGCGGGAACGTCAGCCCGAGGTAGCGCGCGTCCTCGGTGTCTCGGAGGGCGTTCCACTTGGTGTAGTCCGCAACCTCCATGTAGGCCGAGAGGTCGGGGATCTTCTTCCAGTCCTCCATGGACTCTTTGCCGAAGAACCGCGGCCCGACGGCCCCGATGAAGGGGCAGTGCGACGACGCGGCCACCTTCGAGAGGTTCTGGAGCAGCGCGATGTCCTGCGGCGACGAGTCGAACTCGTAGCTCGACACGACGGCCGAGTAGGGGTCCGCTCCTGGCTGGTCGTAGGCGTTGGTGTAGACATGCCGGTAGAGGGCGCTCTGAATGAGCTCCGGCGCGTCCTCGAAGCTCTCCCGCAGCGTGTCCTTGGACACGTTGAGCAGCTCCATCTTGACGTTCTTGCGGAAGTCCGTCCGGTCCACGAGGAACTTGAGCCCGCGCCACGCCGACTCCAGCTTCTGAACCTCGGGGCTGTGGAGGATCGCGTCGAGCTGGCCGCTGATCTTGGCGTCGAGCCCGGCGATGAACCCGTCGACGAGGTACTTGTCGATCTTGTCGACCGGCGTCTCGGACGCGGCGACGGCGTCGATGAACACGCGGATCGCGGCGGACATCATGCCGCCGCGGTCCTTGGTCCCGAGGGCCTCCGTGTCGCTGAAGTCGTCGATGCTCACGGAGCCCGTGGGCGCGTGGACGTCGACCTTCGAGAGGATCGAGTCGAGCAGAGACCCTTCGGCCTCGGTGGTTTCTGCCGTTGCGGCGTCGGTCTGCGTCTGGCCCTCGGGCATTGGAGCGGGGAGTCTCGGGGAGAGGGTTCTCGGGTGTCAGGCGTCGCCGCGACGGGCGTCGCCGCGTCAGGCGTCGCCGCCGTCGGCCGGGGGCGCGTCGTCCTGGACGACCTTGTCGAGCTCGGCGAGGAGCTGGTCGCGGGCCGCGTCGTCCTTGATGACGGCCTCGATCTGCTTGCGGAAGTCCGCGGCGGAGATGAGCCGGTTGCGGAGGTCTTGGAGCAGGTTCCGCGTGGCGAGCAGGCGCGCGATCTCGGGCACCTGCCGGGCCACGGCCTCGGGCTCGAACGACTTCATCGAGTCGAACTTCAGCTCCACGGAGAGGTCGCCCTCGCCCGACAGCGTGTTCGGGACCGCGGTCTTGACGCGGAGGTCCTGCGACCGGAGGACATCGGCGAAGTTGTCCTTGTTGAGGTTGATCACCTCGCGGGTCTCGAGGGGCGTTCCGTCCTCGCGGCCGGTGAAATCGCCCATGACGAGCATCCGCATGGGGAGCTCGACCTTCTCCGTGGCGTCGCCTTTGGCGACCTCCAGGAAGAGGTTGACGCGGGCAGGGGGCTTTTCGTGCTGGAAGCTCTGGGACATCGCAGGGGGTGGTGCGGGACGGGCGTCTGTAGTGGAATACCGGAACGCCTCGCGGGACCGGTCACGCGGAGCGGGCAACCGCCTGATTTTTTATAAGCTCTGTATCACTCGGGCGACAGGGCCGTGCGCATCGCGAGGCCGGGGTCGAGGCGGGCCATCCGCGCGAAGGCGTCGTCGGCACGGACGGCGAGGGCTGCGGCGCGCTCCGGCGTGCCCGCGGTGGCAAGCAGGGCGGTGCACGAGGCGTGGAGAAGCCGGAGGGCCGTGCGCGCTGCGGCGGGGTCCCACACGTCGAGCCGGTGCGTGCGGAGGGCGTCGTCGGCGTCGTCGAGCAGCGCCAGCGCGACGTCGGCCCGGCCAGCCCCGAGGCACATCTCGGCGGCGGCCACGCCGCGCTCGAAGCGGTCGCGAGGGGCCCCGGCCCCGGCGACGAGCGTGGCGACGGCTCCGGGGACGTCGCCCGCGCCGGCCTGGCTCTGCGCCTCGCGGATGGCCCCCTGCGCGCCCGCGCCGCCCGCGGGCACGCCCCCGCCGCTCCCGCCGCCCGCCGCGGCGGCGATCTCGTCCAGCCAGGCGACGGTGAGCGCGTCGGCGAACGGGCTGCCGTCGTCGAAGGCGAGCGTGGGCAGTGTCGGCATGCGGCGGACGAAGGCGGCGGTCGCGTCCACGACGGCGGCGTGGGCGGCCTGAGCGGGCGGCCCGAGCGCCTGGAGCGCAGAGGCGAGGAGTCGCTGGAGGTCCAGCCAGAAGTGGAACGGCGGCTCCGGAAAGAGGTCCTCGGCCGTTTCGGCGAGCTGGGCGACGTTGCTGGCCGCGAGCATAGCTCCGAGGGCCTCGCGGGTGTGCTCCGGCGGTGCCGGGACGAGCGTCCGGCCGTTCTCGGCCGGCGGGGCCTGGACGACCTCGCCCCAGCGGACCGCCCGGACGAGGAGCGCGGCCGTCGCGTCGAACGGGTCCTGGGTCCGGAGGAAGCCCGCAGCACGGAAGACGGCCTCCTGTGCACCGCTGACCGTCGTGACGTCGGCGCTGCTGCCCCCGCCCCCGGGTGCCGACGTGGGCGGAGCGCCAGCGGTGACATCCGAGGCGGGTGAGGTCTCGTCGGCTGGGGGTGGGTCCGGCTCGGGCGGTTTCGGGGCTGGCAACTGGCGGAGCGCCTCGCGGAGCGTGCGCGTGAGCCCGCTCAGCGCCGGGGCGTCGTCGCCCATGGCCTCGGTCGTGAACTCCTGGAGGGCGGACGCTTCGGCGAGGGCCTGCTCGACCGCGTCGCGGTCGGCGGGCGTGGCCGTCTGGCTCTCGGCCCACGCGTTGAGGCGCTCCGCCATGAACTGCATCGAGCTCTGTCGCGCGCGCATCCGCCGCAGCGGGGGGAAGGCGTCGTCCCAGAACGCCTCGGAGACGGCGCGGACGGCCGCGACGCCCTCGGCGAGGCCGGCGAAGCCCTGCGTGCGCACCAGCCCGAAGGCCAGGTAGCAGGCCACGCTGACGTCCTTCGAGCGGTCCGACAGGATCTGGCCGGCCAGGTCCACGATGGTGCCGACGTCGCCGCCGGTGGCCGCGCCGAGCGCGTCGACCTCGGCCTTGAGCGCGAGGTAGGCATCCTCGTAGGCCATGTCGATGCCCGCCGGCGCGCTGCCGGGGAACGGCGCGCGGACGGCGTCGAGGAGCGGGGTGGAGAACGGGGGTGGCTCGTCGGCGTCGGGCATGGAAGCGAGGGGTAGCCGGGCGTGTGCTCAGACGAGCGTGTGGAGGCGGGCGAGAACGTCTGCGACCGAGGCGAGGGGATCGGCGAGGAGCCGGCCGAACGGCGCGCGGTCGTCGCCGAGGGCACGCCGCGTGGCGGCGTCGGGCGCGGCGTCCAGCGCCGCGACGGTGTCGGGGTCGTCCGCACCGAGGAGGAGCGGCCGGAGCGCCTGCGACCTCAGGCCGCCGTAGAACACGAACAGCGCGGCCGGCCGGCCGGCGTCGCCGTCGGTCCAGAAGAGGGTCGGCCAGGGTGGGCGGGCCCGCATGAGGTGCGCCCCGGCGGCGAGCCAGAACGACACGCCGTCTGCGCGCCCGAAGGCGTCGTCGGCGGCGGGCAGAGCGACGCGCACGCCGTAGCCCGGGACGGTCGTCCCGCGCAGGATCGTGGCGAGGCGGTGGAGCATCAGGCGCAGGCCGTCCTCGCCGCCGGGGAGCCGCCGGGCGAAGGCGTGGGCCGGCAGAGCGGCCGCGGCGCGGACGTGCGCGTCGACGGCCGGCGAGCGGCCCACGGCCCACGTCGCCGCGGGGAGCGCGCGCACCCAGCCTGCCACGTCGTCCATGCGGGCCTGCCCGCGGACGGCCTGGTGGACGACCGCGGCGGCTCCGTCGAAGACGTCGGCCCAGCGCAGGGGCCAGGACGGGGCTGCTGCGGGATCGAGCTCGCGGCGGTCGATGGGGCGGCCGACGATGAGCGGGTACTCGCGGCCGACGCGGTCGTGGCTCAGCTGGAGCGCCCCGGCGAGCGCATGCGGCCCGCCGGGCGGGTTGTAGACGAACCGGTAGAGCGGCCCCTCGCGGACGGGCGGCGAGGGCCAGAGCGCCCGCTGCGTGACGGTGTCGAGGGCGTCGAGGGCCGGGCTCCCGCCCTGGCGGACGAAGTCCGCGCGGTCGGGGAACTTGCCGAACAGGACCGGCGGAAGGGATCCGGGCGGCACGGGCGTGCTGGGCAACGGGTGAGACGGCCGGCCGCGGCCAGAGGATCAGCGCGAGGGCAGCGAGAACTGGAAGAAGGCCCGGGGGTTGGCCAGCGGCGTGTCGGACGAGGTCGTGATGAGCTCGTACTGCGCCGTGACGGCGTTCGGGCCGTCGCGGAACGTCCACGAGACGTCGTAGCTGGTCCCGCCGCGGGGGCGCACCGAGGCGCTCTGGAACAGCCGGAAGACGGCCCAGTCGCCCTCGTACTCGTTGGCGAGCGTGCCCTCGCGGCGCTGGACGGTCACGAAGGCCCCCGGCGGGCCGGGCCACGAGACGTCCATCCAGCGCGTGCTGCCGAGCCGGTACACGTTGCTCGCGCCGTGGACGCCGATGGCGACGGCGTCCACGTCGAGCGCGCGCTGGGCGTCGGGCGACGAGTACGTCGGGAGGTCCGGCCGGAGGCGGAACGTGAGGGTGCTGCCGCCGAAGAGGACCCGGCCGATGGTCTGGCCGCGCTCGATGGCCTGGCGGACGGCCGGCGAGGCGTTGTCGCCGATGGCGGTCGCGAAGGCGTCGAGGGTGCCGCCGGGGGCGAAGTAGGCGCGGGCGTCGTCGATGGCGGCATCGCGAGAGCTGCCCGAGTCGAAGGGGTAGCGGCCTTCGAGCGTGGACTCGAAGCTTTCGCGGGCGGCGGCGAGCTGGGCCGCAGCAGCGGCTGAGGCCGCGCCGCCGGCCTCCTCGGCGGCGGCCGCGACGGCCACCTGCTGCGAGATGTCCAGCGGCGCGAAGAAGAGGTGGTCGCGGACGACCCGGTCCAGCCCGCGCGTGCCGGTCTCGATCTCGTCCTTGGTCACCGCGAGCAGGTCCGAGATGACGGCCCCGTCGCCCGCTGCGGCCCCGACGCGGCGGCCGAACTGTGCGAGCGCTTCGAGCGCCTTGTAGAGCCCGGCGTCGGCCTCGCCCGTGGGGAGGCCCTGGGCGTTGAGGCGGTGGATGCCGGCGAAGGCGGCCGTGACCGGGTTGGCGTCGGTCGCGGCCGAGTCGGTTGCGGCGTCGCCGCGGCCGAGGGCCTCCGCGGCGCGGTCTACGAGGCCGCGCTCGCGCGCTGCGCCGGGGGCGGCCGTGAACGTGGTCTGCTC
This sequence comes from Rubricoccaceae bacterium, assembly GCA_031425425.1. GTDB lineage: Bacteria > Bacteroidota > Rhodothermia > Rhodothermales > Rubricoccaceae > DASVSE01. Next base: position 2,709 of record JANPJI010000020.1, on the reverse strand, counting down.
GGTGACGACGGCGAGGAGCCACCCGATGGGCGAGTCCGTCGGCGAGCCCAGGATGGCGAGGCGCGCCTCGGCCCCGCTCCCGCTGACGTCCTTGTACTGGACCGAGGCCAGGAAGCGCTCCCACGCGCGGATGTACTCGGCGTGGTAGCGCGAGAGGAGGGCGTCGTAGAGGCGGGGCTCGTCGCGGAGCTCGTCGGGGAGGTCGGCCTGGGTCCGGCCGAGGACCCAGTACTCGCCCGCCGGGTTGGCGCTGGCCTCACGAAAGCGGCGCTGGACGACCCGGTCCCACGCCGCCTTGGTAAAAAAACCCGGCACCGAGCCGGCCGGGGCGAACAACCCGAGGTGCTCCTCGGGCACCGCGTCGTGGAGCGTGAATGGGGGCAGCCGGGCGAGCGCCTCGCGGCGGATGCGGGCGTAGAGGCCGTCGAGCGTCGGCGGGACGTCCACGACGACGAGGGCCGCGGCGATGAGGTCGCGGTCGGCGGGGAAGGGCTCGGCGAGGCCGGCGGCGAGCCCGTCCACGAAGGCGTCGGTCTGGCGGACGACCAGGTCGACGCCCTCCTGGCGCTCGCGGGCCTGGGTGCCGAGGGCTCCGCGCGGCGTCAGCTCGGCGAGGCGTGCCTTGAGGGAGTTGCGGAGGTTCTCGCTGGTGCCGAGCGAGTCCGCGTGCGTGGTCAGCAGGAGGTACGCCTCGAGGTCGTTCTCGATGTCGACGCGGCGGGCGGCCTGCTGGGCCGCGGCGCGGTCGCCGGCGCCGGACGAGTCGGCGAAGGTGCGGGAGCGGCCGAGCGACGTCCGGAGCTGGCCGAGGGCGTAGGCCGCGACGAGCTCGCGGGCCTGGGCGTAGTACAGGCGCTGGACGGGCTCGCGGACGGTCGCGGAGCGGTCGAGCCCGAGCAGGAGGGCGCGGCGGACCGGGTGCGAGCCCGTCAGACGCGCCACCTCTTCGCGGAGGCCGTCGAGCCGGTTGAGGTCCGAGTAGCGCGCCCCGTCCGGGTTGAACGCGACGGCCGCAGCGTCGGCCGAGCGCTGCTCGGCGCGGCGGAGGTCGAGGCCGCTGCGGGCGGCGGCGAAGCCGAGCAGGACGGCGGCGAGGGCGGCCACGCCGAGCGCGCCCGCGCCGGCCCGCGTGAGCGCCCGCCAGGAGGCCCCCGTCGCGCGGCGCGTCCGCTGGGCGAGGTGCTGGTCCGGGAAGACGACCTGCGTGAAGAGGTCCTTGAGGAAGTAGCTCTTGGTCTCGACCGGGGGCGGGGCGGGCGCCGGCCCGGCGAGGCCGAACTGGGCCGCGAGCGCGCCGATGACGCGGTCGATGGGCGCGCCCTCCTGGGTGCCGCTGGTGAAGTAGAAGCCGCGGAAGAGCGGGCCGTCGTCGAGCGGGTTCGGGGCGAAGACGAGCCCGGCGAAGCGCGCGAGACGGTCGCGGAGGGCGGCAAACTCGAGCGAGAACGCGTAGAGGCGCTGGCGCTCCTCGCGGTGGAGCGGCTGCCCGAGGCGCGCGTTGCGCAGCGGCCGCAGCGCGCCGACGAGCGCGTCGAACTCGCGCTCGACGGTCTCGCCGGCGTCGGCCTCTGGGTGGGGTTCGACGGTGGCTCCCCAGACCTGCTCGCGCCCGCTGCGATCGAGCTCGCCGAACGTCTCGACGAATCCCGGCACGAGGTCCGCTTTGGTCACGAGGAGGTACACCGGGAGCCGCAGCCCGAGCCGCGTCACGAGCTCCTCGATGCGGCGGCGGACGGTGTCGGCGTCGTCCTCGAGCCCGCGCGGGGTGGCTTCGAGCAGGTCCGGCGCGGAGATGCCAACGAGGACGCCGTTGATGGGCCGGTCCGGGCGGCTCTGGCGGAGCGCGTCGAGGAAAGCGCCCCACTCCTCGGCGTCCTCGTCCTCGGTCGTGTAGCGGCCGGCGGTGTCCAGCAGGATCGCCTCGTCGGTGAAGAACCAGTCGCAGTTGCGCGTCCCGCCGACGCCGCGGACGCGCTCGGCCCCGCCGGGGAAGCGGAGGCCGGAGTGGAGCAGTGCGGTCGTCTTGCCCGCGCCCGGCGGGCCGACGAAGAGGTACCATGGGAGCGCGTAAAGCGCCTTCTTGCCGCTGCGGAACGGTCCGGTGCCGGCCAGCCGCGACCTCTTGAGCCGGGCGACGGCCTGGTCGAACGACTCGCGCATGCGGTCCACCTCGGCCTTGCGGTCCGGCGTGTAGGCGGCGGCCTCGCGGTCGGCCTGTGCCTTGAGGGCAGTCTCGTTGCCGCCGCCGCCGCGCCGCGCGCGCATCGCCGCGACGGCGAGCGCGCCGACGACGCTCACGAGCAGCCCGATCACGACGAGCAAGAGGGTCGTCATCGGGACCCCGAACCGCATCAGGGCGACTCCACCGCCCGTGAGGCCGGCGGCGGCGAGGACGGTGGACACGATCCGGCGCTTCGACATGGGAGGGAGGAGTTACCGGGACGAGGCGGGGAGGGCGCGGACGTCCGAGGCGACGCCGCGGGCAATCCCGGACACCGAGACGCTCAGGCCGACGTAGAGGAGGAGGACGAGCAGAGCCGCCCCGGCGAAGAGGACCCACGTGGGCACGCCGCCGGCGGCGGCGACGGCGGCGGGGCCGCGGGGCAGCGCGTGTGGGGCGATCGCCCGCGGTGCGCCGCCGGGCGCGCGGGCCAGCCGTCCCTTGAGGTCTTCGACGAGCTGACCGAGCACCTCGCGGCCGTGAATCTG
>JANPJI010000019.1:0-7889 GCA_031425425.1 Rubricoccaceae bacterium | reverse complement strand
TCGGCGACCTCGTGCGCCGCGACGAGAGCGAGATGCTCAAGTTCCGCAACTTCGGCCGCAAGTCGCTGCTCGAACTCGTCCAGGTGCTCGAAGAGCGCGGGCTCCGGTTCGGGATGGACGTCGAGCGCTACGACAACGTCTAAATCGGGTTGAGCGGTCGAGGGCCGAGAGGGTGGGGGACTGCGTCCCCGTTCGTTCTCTCGACGCCTCGACCCGGTAACCCCTCAACTCTGAAACATCATGCGACACGGACTCAAGATCAAGAAGATCGGGCGCAACGCGTCTCACCGAAAGGCGACGCTGCAGTCGATGTCGATCGCGCTGATCTCGCACAAGCGCATCACGACCACGCTCGGCAAGGCCCGCGCGCTTCGCATCTTCGTGGAGCCGATCCTGCACCGCGCCAAGGACACGTCGACGAACAGCCGCCGGCAGGCCTTCCGCCGCCTCCAGGACAAGGAGGCCGTCAAGACCCTCTACAGCGAGGTCGCGTCGGCCATCGCGGACCGGCCCGGCGGCTACACGCGCATCGTCAAGCTCGGCCAGCGCGACGGCGACGCGGCCGAGATGGCGATCGTCGAGATCGTCGACTTCAACGACGTCAAGCCCGAGGGCGCCGCGGCGACCAAGCGCCGGACGCGTCGCTCGCGCGTCCGAGGCGGCACGGCTGAGGCGGGCACGACGGCGGAGCCCTCGTCCAAGGCAACTCCGACCACCGCGCCCGCCGCTGAGGCGGTCGCCCAGGACGAGCCCGCCGACAGCGCCGCGGCCGGAGAGACGCCGGTGGTGGACGACGCGGTCGACACGACGGGTGCCGAGGCGCCCGCGGAGGATGCCAAAGCCGAGGCCGTCGATACCGACTCGGCGACGCCGGACACGGTCGGCAACCCGGTCGTCGCTCAGACGCCCGACGACTCGGACCACCCGGACGCCGAGCAGGGTGCGTCGACGGGCACGGCCGAGCCGCCGCCGGAGGCGGGCCTGGAGAACCGGCAGGGCCAGCGCTAGACGCTGCTCCGAACGCCCGCGCGGGGCCTCGTCCGATCTCGGGCGAGGCCCCGCGCACGTATGGCCCGTGCCCGTCTCGGCTCTACCTTCGGCCCTCCGAAACCAGGCGCGCTGCCCGCCGGTCCGCCCCCGATGATCCAGGCCTCCGCGACCCTCCACCGCCAGCTCAGCGAGCTCGTCGTCGCCCCCGAGTACGAGCGGCGCCTGCGGGCGCTGCTCGAACACTGCCGGCGAAACCTGCCGAGCGTCGACGAGAGCCTCATCCGGCGGGCGTTCCAGGTCGCGTACTGGGCGCACCGCGACGACCGCCGCGCCTCGGGCGAGATGTACATCTCGCACCCGCTCGAAGTGGCGCTGATCGCCGCCCGCGACATCCGTGCGGACGACGTGACGGTCGCTGCTGCCCTGCTCCACGACACCGTGGAGGACACCGACCTCTCGCTCGACCTCATCCGGAGCGAGTTCGGCGACGAGATCGCGACGATCACGGACGGCGTGACCAAGATCGGCTCCGTCGTCGGCGGGCGCGCGCTGGGGTACGACGAGAACGTCCGCAAGCTGATGCTCTCGATGGCGTCGGACGTGCGCGTGATCCTGGTCAAGTTCGCCGACCGGCTCCACAACATGCGGACGCTCGGCGGGCTCGCCCGCGACAAGCAGGTTCGCATCGCCACCGAAACCCGCGACCTCTACGCGCCGCTCGCGCACCGCTTCGGCCTCCACGAGGTCAAGACGGAGCTCGAGGACCTGTCGCTCAAGTTTATCGAGCCGGACGCGTACCGCGACATCGCGGACGGCCTCCACGCCAAAAAGCGCCAGCGCGAGCGCTACGTCGAGAAGTTTATCGAGCCGGTGCGGGCCGAACTGGAGGAGGCGGGGTTCGCGTTCGAGATCTACGGCCGCCCCAAGAGCATCTACTCGATCTGGCGCAAGATGCGCGCGCAGGAGATCGAGCTGGACCACGTCTATGACCTCTTCGCGATTCGGATCGTGCTTCAGAGCACGGGCAAGCAGGGCCGTGAGGACTGCTGGCGCGCCTACTCCATGCTGACGGCGCTCTACCAGCCCATCGCGGCCCGCTTCCGCGACTTCATCTCGGTGCCGAAGTCGAACGGTTACCAGAGCCTCCACACGACCGTCATCGGCCCCGACGGGCGGCCGGTCGAGATCCAGGTCCGCACGGCCGAGATGCACGACATCGCCGAGCGCGGCGTCGCGGCGCACTGGAAGTACAAGGAGGGCATGACGGGCGCGTCGGCGACGGGCCACGAGGCGCGGATGGAGCGCATGGTGTCCTGGGTGCGGGACCTGCTCGAGACGCCGAAGCCGGACGACGCGGGCCAGTTCGTCCGCGAGTTCCAGCTCCAGCTCTACGACGAGGAGATCTACGTCTTCACGCCCAAGGGCCAGCTCGTGACGCTCCCGCGCGGCGCGACGCCGGTCGACTTCGCGTTCCAGATCCACACCGAGGTCGGCTTCCACTGCATCGGGGCCAAGGTGGACGGCAAGATGGTCCCGCTTTCACACGGGCTCCACTCGGGCGACCAGGTCGAGATCCTGACGTCGAAGCGGCAGACGCCCAACCCGGACTGGACCACGTTCGTGGTCACGCACAAGGCGCAGACGCGCATCCGGCACTGGGTCAACGAGCGCCGCCGGAAGGCCGTCGCACTCGGCCGGGAGCTGCTGGACAAGCGCCTCAAGCGCGCCAAGCTGGTCCTCGACGAGCAGGACATCAACCGGCTATCGGCGCGGCTCAAGTTCTCCAACTCGGCCCAGCTCTTCTTCGAGATCGGCGCGGGTCTGTTCGACCCGACCGACTTCGTCGACCTCGTCCGCAAGGGGGCGGACGACGGGCCTGCGCTGGCAGACGGCGTCTCGCCGGCGATGCTGGAGGTCGACAGCCTCGCGACGTACGTCCGCGACGATGCCCGCGAGCGTGGCGCGCCGACGCTCGTCATCGACGGCGAGCGCCATGCCGACCTCGCGGTCGAGTACGCGCCGTGCTGCGGGCCCATCCCCGGCGACGACGTGTTCGGCTACCTCTCGAAGGTGGGCATGGTGCGCATCCACCGGCGGTCGTGCAAGAACGCCCCGCACCTGCTCACAGACCATGCCGAGCGCGTCATCTCGGTCGAGTGGAGCCGCCAGAAGGACGTCCAGTTCCCGGCCACGCTCCGGCTCGTCGGCGAGGACCGGGTCGGGATCGTGAGCGACGTCACGACGGTGATCTCGAAGAGCCTCAAGACCAACATCCGCTCGATCACGGTAACGAGCGAAGACGGAATGTTCGAAGGGACGATCGTGCTGTACGTCAGCGACACGGCCCAGCTCACGCGCGTCGTGAAGCGCCTCGGCCGCCTCGACGGGATCTACGGAGTGTACCGAGACGAATGAACGTGGCGCGCGTGACCTATGTGTGCGGGAGGGTTCAATGCGGAGCGGCAGCGTGAGGAATTGAGGACATCGGGCGGGATCCATTGAGGTTGTGATGGGTTAGGCGTATGTTTAAACACGTGATAGATCACACCTGGCGAGAAGGCGCACGGCCGGCTGGCCGGGACCCGAATCGTTCGGCTTCTGCGTTCTGTTATGTGTAAGCAACACGTCCCCCCTCCCCCCCTCCGATGGAACTCCCTTCCGACCGCACCCCCACGCTCACCAAGAAAGACCTCGCCCGCCGAGTGTCCACCCTTCTTGACGAACCCCTCTACCGCAGCGAGCCGTGGGTACACGCGACCATCGAGGCGCTGCGCGACCTGATGGCCGAGGCGGACCCGGAGGTGCGCATCGAACTCCGCGACTTCGGCGTGTTCGAGGTCAAGAAGACGCGGGCCAAGCCGAAGGCCCGCAACCCGAAGACGAACGAGACGGTGTTCATTCCGGCCCGCCGCAAGACGCACTTCAAGCCCAGCAAGAAGCTCCGCGAGTCGCTCCAGAAGCCGCTCGAAGACCTGGGCTATTCGATTCCCGAGGGGAGCGCCGAGCCGCCGCAGGATGCGACGTTCCCGCTCCGCCGCGCCGCGTAGCCGGGTGCTGCCGGGCCGCACGGTCCGGCGGCTACCTTTGCTGCTCTAGCCGCCCGCGCCCGTGCTCCCGGTCCCCCTGCGCCTCGCTGCGGTCGATGTGGGCCTGCGCCGCGTCGGCGTGGCGATGACGGACCCGCTGCGGATGTTCGCGCAGCCCGTCGGGACGTTCGCGCCCGGCGAGGCGCTGCTCGCCGTGGCGCGGCTGCACGCCGAGCACGGACTCGAAGCGGTCGCCGTAGGGTGGCCGCTCGACGAGTACGGGGCGGAGGGCGCGGCCGTGGCGCGCATCCGCCCGTTTCTGGGCCGCCTGAAGAAGGCACTCCCCGGCGTGCGGGTGGACGTGCAGGACGAGACGGGCTCGTCGCGTCGCGCGCTCGACGCACTCGTCGCCTCGGGCGCGCGTCGCGGCGCGCGCCGCGAGAAGGGCCGCATCGACGCCGCGGCGGCCTGCGTCATCCTCGAAGACTACCTCCGCGAGGCGGACGGCGGCTGAGCCGCGTCCGGCGGACGAGACGTTCCCGAAGCCTCCGGCGAGCGGCGCAGCAGCACGCTGTACAGGGCCGCCCCGAACGCAAGAACTCCGAAGAGCGCCCCGACGGCGAGATCCGGTGCGTTCAGCAGGGAGCGTCCGAGCACGAGCGCCCCGACGACCGAAAAGGCCAGGTTGCCGACGACCACGGCCCGACCGTAGATGCCGCCGAGCACGACGCCGCGCGCGGTCCAGTTGAGCGCGGCGAACCCGAGCAGGGCGGCCCCGACGAGCTGGGCGAGAACGAGCCCGCGCGCGTCGGTCGCCCCGGACGCCTCGGGCGCGAACAGGAGCACGGCCCCCGCCGTGGCGAGGAGCGCCGCGTAGAGGCGGAGCAAGAGCGGGACCGCGCCCACAGGATTACCGCCGGCCGCGCCCCCCGCCGTTCCGAGGCGCGGCGTCACGGCGGCCCTGGGGGCGGCCCTTCGCCGGCCCGCCGCCGAGTTCGTAGCGCCGGTCGATGGGTTCGGCAGGGTCTCGCTTCGGCGGGACGAAGTCGGCGTAGCGCACCTCCTCGATGGCGCGCCCGGTGTGCTTCTCGATGCCCCGCAGGTTGGGCGCCTCGTCCGGCGAGACGAACGAGATGGCGTCGCCGGTGGACTCGGCGCGGCCGGTGCGGCCGATCCGGTGGATGTAGTCCTCGGGGATGTTCGGCGTGTCGAAGTTGACGACGTGCGAGACGCCGTCGAGGTCGATGCCGCGGCCGGCGAGGTCAGTCGCGACGAGGACGCGGAAGTCGCCGGCCTCGAAGCCCTGGAGCGCGCGCTGGCGCTGGCCCTGGCTACGGTTCGAGTGGAGCGCGACGGCCGCGTGTCCCGCCCGGTCGAGGAGCTTGGTGATCTTGTCCGCGCGGTACTTGGTCCGCGAGAACACGATGGCCTTGCCCACCGGCTCGGCGTCGAGGATATAGTGGAGGAGCGCCTGCTTGTCCGCCTCGGCGACGCGGACGGCGCGCTGCGTGACGGTCGCGGCGGGGTCGCGGCGGTTGCCGATCTCGACCGTCTCGGGGCGGTACAGGACCGCGCGGGCGAGCTCCTGGATCGGGGCCGGCATCGTGGCCGAGAAGAGCATCGTCTGGCGCTTCTCGGGGACCGCCGCGACGATCCGCTTGACGTCTTTGAGGAAGCCCATGTCGAACATGCGGTCCGCCTCGTCGAGGACCAGGATGTCGACGTGCGAGAGGTCAATCTCGCGCTCGGACATGAAGTCCAGCAGGCGGCCCGGCGTGGCGACGAGAATGTCCATGCCCGCTTTGAGCGCGCTCCGCTGCGGGCCTTTGCCGACGCCGCCGTAGATCGTGGCGCTCTTGAGGCCGGTCTTGGCCCCGTAGGTTTTGACGGCCTGCTCGACCTGGATGCACAGCTCGCGCGTCGGCGTGACGACGAGCGCGCGGGGCACGCGGCGGCCGCGGGTCGGCTCCTTGACGAGGTAGTCCAGGATCGGGAGGACGAAGGCGGCCGTCTTGCCCGTGCCCGTCTGGGCGACGCCGACGACGTCGACGCCGTCGAGCGCGAGCGGGAGCGTGGCCGCCTGGACGGGCGTGGGCGTGGTGTAGCCCGAGTCGACGACGCCCTGGAGGACGGACGGGGCGAGGCCGAGAGAGTCGAACGTGACGGGAGCCGTCATGGGAGCCGGGGGGCAGACCAAAAAAGGAAAGGTCGGCACAACGCGGCGCGGACGCCTTTGCCCGACCTCCGCACAGCCGACGCCGCAGGCCAGGCACGCGACGTCAGGCGTGCTCCTTGACCGCGACGAACCGGAGCCGCGGGTAGTCCTCCTCGGCCCGGGCGAGCCAGAACGCGCTCTCGGCCAGGAAGACGAGGTCGCCGTCGGCGTCGCGGGCGAGGCGCCGGCGCTCGACCTTTGCTACGGCCGCGAGGTCGTCGGGCGCACCGAGGACCCACCGCGCGAGGATCCACGGCTGCGAGTCCAAAATCACGTCGACGCCGTACTCGGCGGCGAGGCGCGCCGCGACGACCTCGAACTGGAGCGGCCCGACGGCCGCGAGGAGGATGTCGTTGCTCGCGAGCGGGCGCAGGCGCTGGATCGCGCCCTCCTCGGTGAGGTGCTGGAGGCCCTTCTCCATCGGCTTGGCTTTGAGCGCGCTGTCGACGCGGGCGCGGCGGAAATGCTCGGGCGCGAAGCTCGGGATGCCTGTGAACCGCAGCGCCTCGCCCTCGGTGAGCGTGTCGCCGATGCGGATCGTGCCGTGGTTGGGAACGCCGATGATGTCGCCCGGGAACGCCTCGTCCACGCCCTCGCGCTTGCGCGCTTGGAACAGCATCGCGTTGCCGACGCGCAGGTCGCGCTCGGCGCGCTGGAGCCGCACGCGCAGGCCGCGCTCGAAGCGCCCCGAGACGATGCGCACGAAGGCGACGCGGTCGCGGTGGGCGGGGTCCATGTTGGCCTGGATCTTGAAGACCAGGCCCGTGAAGGCGGGCTCGTCCGGCCCGACGACGCGCTCGGTCGCGGCGCGGGGCTGCGGCGGCGGGGCGATGTCCACAAACGTGTCGAGCATGGCCTCGACGCCGAGCCCGCCCCTCGCGATGCCGAAGAAGACGGGCGTGAGCGTGCCCGCGCGGTAGGCGTCGAGCGAGAACGGCGTGCCCGCGCCGTCGAGGAGCTCGAGGTCCTGCCGGAACTCATCGGCCTGGCGGCCGAGGAGGGCGTCGAGCGCGGGGTCGTCGGGACCCGTCACGTCGACGGGATCGCCGGCCATGCCGCCCCCGGCGAGTGGCACGAACCGGCGCTGCGCGATGAGGTAGATGCCCCGGAGGCGCCCGCCCGTCCCGACAGGCCACGCCATCGGCGTCGCGGCGATGCCGAGGCTCTCCTCGATGTCCTGCAGCAGGTCGAACGGGTCGCGGCCTTCGAGGTCGAGCTTGTTGACGAACGTGAGGATGGGCGTGTCGCGCATGCGGCAGACCTCCATGAGCTGCCGCGTCCGGCTCTCGACGCCCTTGACGCTGTCGATGACCATCAGGGCGCTGTCGACGGCCGTGAGGACGCGGTAGGTGTCTTCGGAGAAGTCCTCGTGGCCGGGCGTGTCCAGCAGGTTCACGACGCAGCCGGCGTAGTCGAACTGCATCGCCGAAGCCGTGACCGAGATGCCGCGGTCGCGCTCGATGGCGAGCCAGTCGCTGGAGCCCGCCCCGCGGCCCTTGCGCGAGCCCGCCGCCTCGGGCGCGTGGATGGCCCCGCCGAGGCGCAGCAGGCGCTCGGTGAGCGTCGTCTTGCCGGCGTCGGGGTGGGAAATGATCCCGAAGGTCCGGCGGCGGGCCACCTCCCCGCGGAGGCGGGGCAGGCTCTGGTCGGGGGCGGCG
>JANPJI010000018.1:0-3254 GCA_031425425.1 Rubricoccaceae bacterium | reverse complement strand
CGAGCAGGCCGGCCGGCGCGCCGCGCCCGCCCGCCACCGGCACGGCGAGCGCGACCCCGAACGCGCGCTGGCGCGCGGCGTCCGCCTCGGGGAGGTCCGCCTCGTTGAGTTCGTCGGTCCGGGACCAGACGTGCCCGCCGTCGCGGATCCGGTCCCACACGCCGTCGAGGTCGGCCTCGGTGAAGTGCGGCGGCTCGGGGCGGAACGTGGCGCTCGTCCACCGCTCGTCGGGTCCGCCGAGGCCGGCGCGCAGAAAGACGACCGCCGAGCGCGGCGCGAACGCCTCGCCGACGGCCTGCGCCGCCTCGGCCGCGAGCGCGTCGGGGTCCACGACGAAGCGGACGCGCTCGCCGAAGGCGTCCAGGCGGCGTCGTGCCCGCGCGTGCGCCGTCTCGAACGTCCGCGCGAGGCGCCGCCGGAGCATCGGGGCCGCACGCTCGGCGACGACGAGCACGACAACGACGAGCACGCCGAGGGCCGTCGGACCCGGCCGCCCGGGGACGAGCAGGTCCAGCACGGCCGCCCCGCCGGCGACGACGACGAACACGGCTCCCAGCGCGGCGACGTAGGCCGTGCCTCGCATGAGGACCGCCTCAAACCGGCCGTAGCGGAGCGTCGCGACGGAGACCAGGGCGACCGGCAGGAGGGAGACGAGCTGGAGGGCCGTCACGAACCACCCCGCGGCGACGTCGGTGTCGCGCGCGGGGCCTGCCGTCCACGCGAACGCGGCTCCGGCGAGGACGACGCCGAGCGCCGCGACGCTCGCGGCGCGGTACCAGCGCGGCGCGGGGATGTCGTCGGGCTCCGGCACCGCGAGCAGCGGCGCGGTGTGTGGAGCCCACAGGGCCAGGGCCGTCGCCGCAGCAACGTACATGCACACGTAGAACAGGACCGGCGCGACGAGCGCGTCGGGCGGAAGCGGCCCGGCGTGGCCGCGGACGATGGACACGGCGAGCAGGCCCGCGTACACGGCCGTCGGGACGAAGAGGACGCCCAGGACCGTGCCGACGGCCTGCCGCACGGGGCGCGAGGCGAGCACGCTCTGTCGCAGCAGGAGAGCGGGGAAGACGGTCCACCCGGCGAGGGCGACGAGCGTAAGCGCGTCGAACAGGGCCGCCGAAACGGCCGAGCCCGCACCGGGCGCGCCCTCCGCGCTGACCCACGCGATGCGGGCGAGGTTGCCCCCGACCCACACCAGCGCGACGCCGATGAGCACGGCCCCGCGGCGCGCTCGCCCGCCGCGGCGGGCGAGCGGCCACACCGTCAGCAGCGCGAGCAGGTGGAAAAACGCGACGAGCGCGAACGCCCACGCCGAGCCCACCCACAGCAGCGCGCTCCGCGGGTACAGAAACGTCGGGTACCGCGCCACGGCGACGTCGAGCACGCGGGGCGTCGCGCCGCGGACGACCCCGAGCGCCTGGACGGTACCGGACGCGCGCTCGGTCCGCGTTTCGGCGTCGGCTGCCGTCGCGATGGGTTCGGCGTCGACCGTCGCGAGGCGGTCGCCGGGACGGACGCCCGCGCGGTCCGCCGGCCCGCCGGGGAAGACGTACTCCGCGGCGACGCCGTCCGGCCCGTCGGCCCAGCGGACGCCCGTGTAGCCGCGCGCGGGCGTCTGCGACAGCGGCCGACCAATCACATCGGCGTACTCGGCCCAGACGGCTGCGAACCGGCCGAGCGGCGCGAGCGACAGCACGGCCGCCGCGACGACGAGCACGCGGGCGGCGGCGAGCAGGCGGGGCGGGCGGGCGTCGGGCATGGCCGAAGCTAGGCCGGAACCGGCGGGGCACCCGGCCGCGGCGTCGCGGTCCCGCTCTTCAGGACGGACGGTGCCGGGGCGGCTACTTCCCTCTGCCCAGGCGCGGACGCCTCGATCGGACGTGGGACGCCGACACCGGGGCGCGGCCTCCGAGATGCTGACGCCAGGACGCCGACGCCGGGACGCCGACGCGCTGACGCCGGGGACACTGCGCAAACACAACATCCATGTCATCCTGAGCCTCGCGAAGGATCTCGACAGCCTGCCCTGAGCGAAGCCGAAGGGCGAGGCTGGAACCTGCTGCCACCGGCTGCGAGGGACTGCACCACGGCGCTGAGATCCTTCGCGGGGCTCAGGATGACAAGAGCAAGAGTGGTGCTGTTTACGAGCGTTGCGCCTCGGTTAACGGGGCTCGGACGCCGGGGCGCGGCGAGGTGGAGCCGTGCTCGTAGGCGCACAGCACGCTGTGCCCCTACGGATGCCGACTGAGGACGTCTGCAACTGGCCGCAGACCGATCTTCCATTCCCCATTCCCCATTCCCCATTCCCCACTTCACGCTCCCGTGCTCGTCGACACCCATGCCCACCTCTACCTCGCGGCGTTCGACGCCGACCGCGACGAGGTCGTGGAGCGCGCCCGAGCGGCGGGTGTCACGCGCATCCTGCTGCCACCGACGGACGTCGCCTCGGTCCGAACAGCCCTCGGCGTGTGCGACCGCCATGCGGGCGTGTGGGCGATGGCCGCCGTCCACCCGACGTCCGTCGCCGAGATGGCCGAGGGCGACCTCGCGGCAGTCGAGGCGTTCCTGCCGGATGTGCGCGTCGTCGCGGTCGGCGAGACTGGGCTCGATTACTACTGGAGCCGCGACCACGTGGACGCGCAGCGGGCGAGCTTCGCCGCGCACGCCCGCATGGCGCGCCGCGCGGACCTCCCGCTCGTGATCCACGTGCGAGACGTGGCCGGATCGGAGGAGTGTGCACAGGACGTGCTCGCCGTGCTCCGAGACGTCGGCGGGGAGCCCGGCGGCGCGCCGCTCCGAGGCGTGTTCCACTGTTTCGGCGGCCCGGCGTGGCTCGCCGCCGAGGTTCTGGGGCTCGGCTTCCACATCGGCCTTGGCGGGACGCTGACGTACAGGAAGGGCGGCGTGCCCGAGTCGACCGCAGACGTCCCGCTGGAGCGGATCGTCCTCGAAACCGACGCGCCGTACCTCGCGCCGACTCCGCACCGCGGGTCGCGCAACGAGCCGGCATGGACGCGCCTCGTCGCGGAGCGCCTCGCCGACGTGCGCGGGCTGCGCCTGGAGGAGGTCGCCGCGGCGACGACCGAGGCGGCGGAGCGACTGGTCGGCCTCGCGCCCGAATCTACCTAGGCCGTTATTGCAATGGAACCGTCTCCGGGTCGTCGCCCGGCGGTACCGGGGACCGTGCCGGCCGGTCGCCGCGGCGCATCACGACGAGCCCGGCGATGACGAACACGCCCCCGGCGATCTGGAGC
>JANPJI010000017.1:0-1870 GCA_031425425.1 Rubricoccaceae bacterium | reverse complement strand
AACAGCGCCGCCGAGCAGAGCCGGTCCAGGCCGGTCGTCGTCGACGTGCCCTCGTTGATCTGCCGGGCCGACGTCACCTCGACGCCGTAGCGGTCGACGATGCGGGTGTACGCGAGGCCAGCGCCGACGAGCTTCCGGTTGCTCCGGTTGAGGTCGAACCGGGAGATCCGCGAGCCCAGCAGGGTCGTCCCGTTGGCGAGCGTGTACGGGTAGCTCGCCGTCCCGCCGACCTCGTGGTTGGCGTAGACGCGGACCGTCCGGTGGTCGAGCGCGGTCGCCCCGAGCCCGTCGAGGATGCCCGGGGGGCGGTAGCCGGTGACGGATTCGCCGACGGTGAAGATGGGGGCGGTCGACCAGCCGTCGAGGCCGATGGCCTGGGCCGGGGCCTGCGTCGTGAGGTCGGGGCCGACGCCGTTGCCGCGGCCCTGGGCAGCGGCTGGCGAGGTGAACGGGAAGCTCACGGCGGCGACGGCGAGGACCGCCGTGGCCGCGCGTGGGAACAAGAGAGCCATAGGGCAGGGGGGAGGGAGTGGCGCGCAGCGTATCCCCCGAGGATGCTCTGCTCGGTAGCCCCAGCGTAACCCCTCCATTACCCGAACGTGACCCATCCCGGTGGCACGTCCTGGTCCCCTGCTCAGCCGTCGGCGGGCTCGTCCGTGACCTCGGTGCCGCGCACGATGTCGATGCCGGCGCGCGAGAGCTTGCCTTCGAGGTTCTCGTAGCCGCGGTCGAGGTGGTACACCCGCAGCACCTCCGTCTCGCCCTCGGCGACCATGCCCGCGAGCACGAGCGAGACGCTCGCGCGCAGGTCCGTGCTCATGACGGTGGCCCCAGACATCCGCCGCGGGGCGGCGTCTCCGCCCGCGCCGAGGCCGCCCACGTGGACCGTGTCGCCCTCCTCGCGGACGTCCGCGCCGAGGCGGCGCAGCTCGGGGATGTGCTTGAAGCGGTCCGTGTAGACCGTGTCGCGGACCGTCGACGGGCCGCTGGCCTGCGTCATCATGACCGTCCACTGCGCCTGGAGGTCGGTCGGGAAGCCGGGGTAGGGCTTCGTCTCGATGCTGACGGGCCGGATCGTGTCGACGCCCGTCACGTCGACCGTGCCCTCGCCGAGGGCGAACGGGACGCCGGTGGCGCGGAAGGCGTCGAGGAAGTCCGCCCCGAGGTGATCCGGGTGGGCGCCCGTGAGGCGGATCGTCTCGCCGGGCTCGGCCGCGATGGCGGCGGCGATCATGTACGTGCCGAGCTCGATGCGGTCCGGGCAGTTGGTGAAGTCCACCGGCGCGAGGCGCTCGACGCCCTCGACCGTGATCGTGTCCGTGCCGAGGCCGGAGATGCGCGCGCCCATCTGGACGAGCATCGTCCCGAACACGACGACATCGGGCTCGGCCGCGGCGTTCTCGATGACGCTCGTGCCCGAGGCCGTGGACGCGGCGAGGAGCACGTTGATGGTTGCCCCGACCGACGACGGCTCGAATCGGATGGTGCCGCCGCGGAGGCGTCCGCCAGGGGCACTCGCGAAGACGTAGCCGTTGTGCTCGGTGATCTCGGCCCCGAGGGCCTCCATGCCCCGCAGGTGGAGGTCCACGGGCCGCGGCCCCCAGGCGCAGCCGCCGGGGAGCGACACCTTGGCCCGGCCGCCACGGCCGAGCAGCGCCCCGAGCATGTAGAACGACGCCCGCATCTTGTTGACGAGGTCGTACGGCGCCTCGAAGTGGTGGATGTCGCGGGCGTCGATCGTCATCACGTCCGCCGTGGCCGGGTCGTCGTCCGGCGCGAACGACACGCGGCAGCCGGTGACGCGGAGCACGTTGGCGAACGTGTGGACGTCGTGCAGCGCGGGCACGTTGCGGATCGTCGTCACGCCGTC
>JANPJI010000016.1:0-2478 GCA_031425425.1 Rubricoccaceae bacterium | reverse complement strand
GGCGGCCGCAACCGCGAGCGCAGCGAGGAGGAGGCGGGAGAAGACGCGTCGCACGAAACCGGGGGGAAGGACGGACGAACTACGGGCATCGGGGCGGCCGAGTTGCCCGGATATATTCGCACCGCCGGCACGCCTGCCGGCTGCCCCCTCGCCGCGCCGTGCCCTCGATCCCCCCCGCTGTCCTCCGCGCGCCCGGCGTGCTCGTCTCCACGGCCCCGCGGCGCGTCGCCGTGGGGGCACTCGTGGCGCTCGCGCTGCTCGCCGTCGCCTTCGCGCGGGGCGCGTACACACTCGCCCGGATCCCGCCATCCGTGGCCACGGGGGTCGGGCTCGACGCGCTCGCCGTCGCCGCCGCCGTGGCGGCCTACGGACTCGCGACTCGTCGGCCGGCCAGCGCGCCGCTGCGGGCGCTGTACGTGCTCGTCGCCTCGACGCTGGGGCTCGTGGCGCTGGAATGGGCCGTCGGGGCGGCGGCCGGCGGGAGCGTCCAGAGAGGCGGGCTGGCGAGCGGGCTCGGGGCCGTCGCCGCAGGCACGGTCGCCGGCGTGGCCGAGGGCGCGCTCGCCATCGCCGTCGCGCTCGGGCTCCGCGCGCTCGTGCTGTACCGCCGCGGCCGGTGGACGGTCGCGCTGTGGCGGGCTTCGCTAGTCGCCGCCGTGGCAGCGGCGCTCGGGTGGGCGGGCCGGCCGATCGACGTGCCGCCCGGCGGCCCGGCCGTCGCCCTCGACGCCGGGGCGCTCGTGCTGGGGCTCGCGCTCGTGCTGCGGCAGCGGTGGGTCGCCGTTCTCGCCGGCCGGCAGCGCCTCGCGGCCGGCGCGCTCGCGTTCGCGCTGTGCGCCGCCCTTCTCGGCCTGCTCGTGCTCCGCGGGAACGGCCCGGGCGGTCTCCTGATCGAGGGTGTCGCCGGCGAGTTCGACCGCATCCCGGCGAGCTACGTCCTGAGCCGGTCGCTGGGAAGCCTCGCCACGCTCGCGATGGGCGTCGGCGCGCTGTACGGGCTCACCGCCGGGCTGGTGCTCGTGTTCCAGCTCCCGGCGGCCGAGCCGACCCGGGCGGGCGAGCGCCGCGCGTTCCAGGCGCTCTCCGGGTTCGCGGGGCGGCTGCTGGACCGCGACGCGCTCGCGGCGGCCATCGCGCGCGGGCCGGTCGAGGCCGGCCTCGCCGAGGCCGCCTGGGTGGTCCTCGCGAACCCCGAGCAGGGCGACCTCACCTACCGCGTCGCTGCGGCCGAGGGCCTCACGCCAGAGGTCGCCGCGGCGTCCGTCGATGCCGACGCGCTCGTCCGCGCTGCAGCCGAGGCGGCGCGCGACCCGGAGCGCGCGGGTCCGCTCGTGCTCGGCCGCGCCGAGGCGGACCACCGGGTCCGAGCCCGCCCCGGCAGCGGCCTCGGGAGCCTCGTCGTGCTCCCCCTCGCCGACGGATCGGTACCCGACGGCGGCTCTGCCGCTGCCGGCGGCCTGCCGCGAGGGGCGCTCGTCGCCGCGCGCCGCACGCCCGACGCCTTCGAGGCCGACGACGTCGCCGCGCTCGACGCGTTCGCCGCCCAGGCCGCGATCTCGCTCGCCAACGCGGACCTCGTCGCGGGCGCGATCGACCGCGCGCGCCTCGCCCGCGAGCTCACGCTCGCCCGTGAGGTCCAGCTCCGCCTCTTTCCCCAGACCCTCCCCGACCTCCCCGGCCTGGAGATCGCCGCCGACGAGCGCCCCGCCCTCGAAATCGGAGGCGACTACTACGACGCCGTCACGCTCTCGCCGACGTGCGCGGGCGTCGTCGTGGCGGACGTCTCGGGCAAGGGCACGGCCGCGGCCTTCCACATGGCCGAGATGAAGGGCGTCTTCCAGGTCGGTGCCCGGCTCACGCGCGCGCCGGCCGAGTTCCTGTGCAGCGCCGCCGAGGCGCTCGCGCCGAGCCTCCACCGCGGTACGTTCGTCTCGGCCGCCTACGCCGTCGTCGACGCCGAGGCGGGCACGCTGGCCGTCGCCCGGGCGGGCCACTGCCCGCCGGTTCACGCCCGCGACCCGGCCCTCCCCGGCGGCGGCGCACACCTGCTCCGCGGGAGGGGCGTCGCCCTCGGCCTGGGCTCGCTCGCCCTCTTCCGGCGCACGCTGGACGAGCAGCACGTGGACCTCGCTCCGGGCGACGCGTTCGTGCTCTACACCGACGGGCTCGTCGAGGCGCGCGACGCGGCCGGCGAGGAGTGGGGCTACACGCGCCTCCTCGACGCCGTCGCCCGGCACCGCTGCGAGCCGGCGCAGGCCCTCCTCGACGCCCTCCTCGCCGAACACCGCGCGTGGTCCACGACGCCCGACGCGCCCGCCGACGATGTCACCGTCGTCGTCCTGAAATGGACGGGCACGGACGCGTCTGTGCCTCCATCGGGCCCTCTCCCCTCTCCCCCTCCGCCGTGAGCAGCTTCTCCGTCACGTTCTCGGCCGTCGGCACGGCCCACGTCCTCGCCCTCGCGGGCGACCTCGACGC
>JANPJI010000015.1:0-3936 GCA_031425425.1 Rubricoccaceae bacterium | reverse complement strand
GTCCAGCAGGACGGCCCGGGCGACGCCCGGCAGGCCCCCCGCGGCGAGCGGCGGCGTGAGCAGTCGCCCGTCCCGTTCGGCCCAGACGCTCGTCCGGCTCCCCTCGACGACCTCGCCGCGCACGTTGACGAGAAGCGCCTCGTCGGCCCCGCGGCGTCGCGCCTCGCGGTAGGGCCGCTCGTAGTGCTCCCGGTCCGTCGTCTTGTGGACGCACAGTGGGCCGCCGGCCTCGGCGAGCGGGTCGGGGCAGAGCCAGACCGTCCGGAACGGAGCCCCGCCGAGCGACGTGGCCTCCACGGCGACGCTCGTGCCGAGCGTCAGGCGCACGCGGTGGACGGGTGCGGGCGCGGCCCGAGCGAGCGCCTCGGCAATCGCCTCGCGGACGAGTGCGGCGTCGCAGGGGAGTCCGAACACCTGCGCCGAGGCGCTCAGGCGCGCGAGGTGGCGGCCTAGCAGGTCGACCCGGCCCGCCTCGGCGCGCATCGTTTCGAGGAGCGTCATGGCCCCTCGCCGAGGCGGATCGGGGCGTCGGCGAGGTCGGCGAGGACGCGGGCTTTGAGGAGGCACTCGTCGTACTCGGCGTCGGCCTCGCTGTCCCACACGACCCCGCTGCCGACGCTGTAGCGGCCCTCCCCTCCAGCGAGCACGGCCGTGCGGATGGCGACGCTGAACGCGGCCCTCCCGAGCCCGTCCGGCCCGGGTGCCGCGTAGCCGACGGCTCCGCAGTAGGCCCCGCGCGGGCTGTCTTCGAGCGTCCGGAGGACCTCGATCGCGCGGCGCTTGGGCGCGCCCGTGACCGAGCCGCACGGGAACGTCGCCCGGAGCACGTCGGCCAGCCCCGCCTCGGGGCGCAGATCGGCCGTGACCGTGGACGTCATCTGGACCAGTGTGGCGTACCGTTCGGCCTCGAACAGGCGCGGCACACGGACCGAGCCGGGCCGCGCGACGCGCGCGAGGTCGTTGCGGAGCAGGTCCACGATCATCAGGTTCTCGGCGCGGTCCTTGTCGCGGGCGAGGAGATCCGCCACCTCGCGCTCGTCGTCGCGCGGCGTCGCGCCGCGCGGGGCCGTCCCTTTCATCGGCCGCGCCGTGAGGATCCGGCCGTCCTCAGTGCCGTCGACCCGGACAAACAGCTCGGGCGAGACAGAGAGGACGGATGCGCCGGGAAGGCTCAGGAACGCGCCGTACGGGACGGCCTGCCGCTGCCGGAATGCCGCATAGAGCGCGGGTGCCGACGCGCCGGTCCGGAAGCGAAGCGGAGCCGTCAGGTTGACCTGGTACACGTCGCCGGCACGGATGTGCGCCCGGGCGCGGCCGATGCGCGCGTGGTACTCGGCCCGCGTGAGGGCGAACGTCAGGTCGCGGATGGGTGCCGGTCCGGCCTCGCGGGCGAGCGCCTCGACGGCGGCGTCGAGGTCGGCCGCCCCGAGGCGCGCCGGGGCGCGGTAGACGCCGAACCAGACGAGGGGGACGGCCGTGTCGGTCGCGGTCGGCCCGAGTCCGTCGACGAGGGCCGCTCCGGCCTCGTAGGCCAGCATCCCCGCGACGTGGTAGCCTTCAATAAGGGCCGCGTCGAGCGCGGCGAGGGTGGGGCCGACGTCCGACAGTGTGCGAGCCACGATGGTCCGCAGCGGGGACTCGAACAGGAGCGCCCCGTCGAGCCCGGTGTCGGCGTCGGGGTGGGCGCTGTCGAGCAGGACCGTCCCGTCGCGGGCGAGCGAACGGGCCAGAGGAGTCGCGTCGGTCACGAGCCGGGAGGAGTTGGGGGCCGGGGCATACCCCGGTCCCGTGTTCTCCGATCCGTCAGTTCGTGCAGAGGGGTAGGTCCGCGGGCGCGATGCCGGGGCTGGTGAGGTTGGCGAGGGCGGGGCCGAGCGCGGCGCGGAAGTCGCGCGCACGCATCCGCTCCACGACGTCGCCGCGGCCGGCGCAGTACCCTAGAAGGGCGTGCGGGCGCTGGAGGTGCTGCAGCCCCTCGCGGACGACCCACATGTGCCACGGCCGGAAGTCTGGGTCGAACGGCCCGACGAGGCGCGCGTAGAGCCGGTTCGCCGCGCGCTCGCAGTCGGCCTCGGAGGGCATCTCGCCCATCTCGAGCAGCCGCTGGAGGCCGCCCCAGACGTAGCCCGCCAGGAAGTCGTGCTGCCCGTCGCTCAGCGCGAGCGCCGTCTGCGGCCCGGCGTAGCCGAGGTCCCGGAGCGGGGCGCTAATGCACGCCTCGACGTGCGAGACGGCCTCGCGGATCATGGCCTCGACGTAGGCGGGGGACTTCGACGGAGTGGCACGGGGCATCGGGACGGCTCGGTGGGAGGTGTCCGCGCTCCTCTGCCGAGGGTGTGCGCCCTCACGCCACGCGGCGTTCAGTGCCATTCGATGTCACGCGCCCGTTCCCGTTCGGCCGAATCCGCACTGCCGGGACGTGTGCGGTCCGTGGCGTCCCGCTTCGGGACCCGTCCCGCTCAGAGCGCTGCGTCCGGGTACGCCGCGTCGCGGTCGTGGATCACCCGGACCGGCTCGGGCCAAACGATCCCGAACGCGGGGTCGTCGTAGCGAACGCCGCGCGCTGCCTCGGGGACGTGCGGGGCGGACATCGTGTAGAACGCCTCGGTGTCGTCTTCGAGCGTCAGGAAGCCGTGCGCACAGCCCTCCGGGACGTACAGCGCGTCGCCGTTCTCGGCCGTGAGCGTCGCGGCGGTCCACTGCCGGAACGTGGGCGAGGCGGGGCGGAGGTCCAGGCAGACGTCGTAGAGTTCGCCGCGTGTGCAGCGGACGAGCTTGGCCTCGGCGTGGGGCGCGGCCTGGTAGTGCATCCCACGCAGCGTCCCGCGCGAGGCATTGAACGACACCGAGCACTGAACGACGGTCGCCGCGAGCCCGTGGGCGGCGAACTCGGCCCCGGCCCACGTCCGCGCGAAGTGCCCGCGCGCGTCCGCATGCCGCTCCTGTCGGACGATCACGCAGCCGGGGATAACGGTGGGGTCGACATGCATCGCAGCAGATCAGAAAACTTCGACACGGGGAATCGGCACCACGAACTGGCCGCCCCAGGCACGGATGCCCTCCATCTGGGTCGCGATCTCGTCGCGGAGGTTCCACGGGAGCAGCAGCAGGTAGTCCGGCCGGGTCTCGAAGATGTGCTCGGGCGCGTAGATCGGGATGCGCGCGCCGGGCGTGAAGGTGCCCTGCTTGTACGGGTTGCGGTCCACGGTGTAGGCCAGCAGGTCCGTGCGGATGCCGCAGTAGTTGAGCAGCGTGTTGCCCTTGCCCGGCGCGCCGTAGCCGGCGACCGTCTTGCCGGCCCGCGCGGCGTCGACGAGAAAGTCGAGGAGCCCGCGCTTGGCCTCGCGGACGCGCTCAGCGAAGGCGGCATAGGTCTGCAGATCGTCCACGCCCCAGGCCTGCTCGTCGGCCAGGAGCGCCGCGGCGCGGTCGCTGCCGGGGCGCGCCCCGGCGTGGCAGCCGTAGATCCGGAGCGACCCGCCGTGCGTCGGCAGGCGCTCGACGTCGAACAGGTCGAGCCCGTGGCGGGCGAACACGCGCGTGACGGCCGTGAACGAGAAGTAGCTGAAGTGCTCGTGGTAGATCGTGTCGAACTGGTTCTGGTCGATGAGCGAGACGAGGTGCGGGAACTCCATCGTGATCACGCCCTCGGGCGCGAGGAGCGCCTTCATGCCGGCCACGAACGAGTTGAGGTACGGCGTGTGCGCGAGCACGTTGTTGCCGAGGAGCAGGTCGGCCCGAACCCCCTCCCCCACCATGCGGCGCGCCTCGTCCTCGCCGAAAAACGCGACGCGCGTCGGAATCCCGTTCGCCTCGGCGACGGCCGCGACGTTGGCCGCGGGCTCGACGCCGAGGCACGGGACGCCCGCCGCGACGACGTGCTGCAGCAGGTAGCCGTCGTTCGAGGCGACCTCGACGACGAGGCTCTCCGGCCCC
>JANPJI010000014.1:0-3284 GCA_031425425.1 Rubricoccaceae bacterium | reverse complement strand
CCGGCCGTCAGCGTCACGACGCTCGCCGCGTTCGCCGCCTCGGCGTACCTCCCGACCGGAGACACGGTCGTTTTCCACAACGCGCCCCTGGTCGCACACGGTGCGGCGACGTTCCACCTCCGCTCCGGGCACGTTCCGACGTGGCCCTACCTCGCGCTCGTCGCAGGGCTGGCAGCTACCACAGGGTTTCTGTTCGACCCCATCATTGCCGCGCTCGGAGCGGCGACAGCCCTCGCGATCGCGTATATCCGCGTGCCGCGGCTGCCCGTGCTGGGCTGGCTCGGGACCATCTCATACTCGTTCTACCTGCTCCACGTGCCCATCGGCGGGCGCGTCGTCAACCTCGGTGCGAGGTTCGCCGACTCGGTTCCGGAGCAGCTCGCTGTGCTGTTTCTGGCCGTCGGCGTGTCGCTGGCCTCGGCGCACGCGATGTATCTCCTCGTGGAGAGGCCGGCGCAACGGTGGTCCGCCTCGATCCGCTACATCCACCCGCCCGTTCCGGCTCCGGCCGTTCCTGCCTGATGCACGTCGCCCTGACCGCCGACCCGATGCTGCCCGTCCCGCCACGCCTCTACGGCGGGATCGAGCGCGTGGTAGACCTGCTCGCGCGCGGGCTCGTCGCGCGCGGGCACCGCGTGACGCTCGTCGCGCACCGCGGTTCGGCGACGGCCGGACGCCTCGTGCCGTACCCGTCGGAGAGCCCCGGCGGGCTCGGCCTGCTCGCCAACACGGCCACCGTGGCGCGGCTGGCCGGGCTGCGCCCCGACGTGGTGCACAGCTTCGGGCGCCTCGCGACGCTCGCGCCCCTCCTTCCGCTGCGCGTGCCCAAGATCATGAGCTACCAGCGCGAGCCGACGCTCCGGCAGGTCCGCCTCGCGGCGCGCCTCGCCCGCCGCGGCACGCTGAGCTTTACCGGCTGCGCCGAGCACATCGCGGCGATGATGCGCCCGTTCGCTCCGAGTGCAGCCGTCTTCAACGGCGTCCCGATGGACACGTACGCATTCGAGGCGGCCGTCGCCGACGACGCGCCGCTCGTTTTCCTGGGACGCGTCGAGCGGATCAAGGGTGCCCACGCCGCCATCGCCGTGGCGCAGGCAGCCGGGAGGCGCCTCGTGATTGCAGGCAACGTCCCGCCCGAGGCGCAGGGCTACTTCGACGCCGAGGTCGCCCCGCACCTCGGCGAGGCCGTCACGTACGTCGGGCCGGTGGACGACGCGCAGAAGAACGACCTGCTCGGGCGCGCGCTCGCTTTTCTGATGCCGATCGAGTGGGAGGAGCCGTTCGGGATCGTCATGGCCGAGGCGCTCGCGTGCGGCACGCCCATCGTGGGGACGCCCCGCGGGTCGGTCCCGGAGGTCGTCCTGGAGGGCGTCACCGGGTTCATCTCGCCGACCGTCGCTGGTATGGCGGCGGCCGTCGGGAGCGTGCCGCAGCTGAGCCGCGCCGCGTGCCGGGCGGACTGCGAGGCGCGCTTCTCGGACACGGCCATCGTGGACGCCTACGAGGCGCTCTACCACGACCGCCTCGCCGCCGCGCGCGGCGGAACCGCACCGTCCTGACGCCTCTCCGCTCTCGCCTTTCCCGTTTCTGATCCGATGCGCATTCTGGCCTCGCACCCCGGCGTCCCGCCCAGCACCCGGCACCTCATGCTCGGGCTGCACCGCGCCGGTCACCTGGAGGCCTTCGCGACGACCGTTGTGTCGCACCCCGGCCTTCAGGGCCAGCGGTGGGTCCGCCGCGGCCTGAACGCAGTGAAGCCGGACCTGATCAAGCAACTCGACCGTCGGTCGTTCGCCGAGCTCCCGGCCGAATTCCTCCGGCTCCGGCAGCGCTGGATGGTCGCCCAGCTGGTCAGCACCCGCGTGCTGCGCCGACCCGCCCTCACGGACTGGCTCTGGGAACGGGGCGACCACGACTTCGACGCCTGGGTCGCAGGGCAGGTGCACGCGGGCCTCGATGCCGTGTACGCCGTCGAGCACGCCGCCCTCGCTACCGTGCGCCGCGCCCGCGCGCTCGGGGTCGTCTCGGTCGTCGAGCAGCCAAGCCAGCACCACGCGTTCTTCGACCGCGTCTACCGGGAGCAGATCGCGCGGTACCCCGAGATCCGCAGCCCGGAGACGGACGTGCACGCGGACCCGAAGACGGCGCTCCGCGACGCCCGCCGCGACGAAGAACTTGCCGAGGCTGACCTCGTGCTGTGCAACTCCCGGTTCACGCTCGGCACCCTGACGGCGGCCGGCGTTCCGGAGGCGAAGGTCATCGTCGTGCCTCTCGGGTGCCCGCCGCCCCAGCCTAGGACACGGGCAGCCCCGGACCGCGTCGTCTTCCTCAACGCGGGCACCCAGAACCTGCGCAAAGGACTCCACCTGCTGTACCGCGCGTGGCGGACGCTCGCGCCCTCCCCTGCCGCCGCCGCGCTCTGGCTCGTCGGCAAGATGGACCTGCCGGAGGCGATAAGGCAGGGGCTGCCCGGCGATGTCCGGATCCAGGACAGCATCCCGCGCGCGGACCTCCTCGACGCCTACCAGCAGGCCTCCGTGTTCGTCCTGCCGACGCTGGCCGACGGGTTCGCGATGGTCGTCACCGAGGCGATGTCGCGCGGCGTCCCCGTCATCACCACGGCGAGCGCCGGCGCGGCCGACCTCATCGAGCATGGAACGAACGGCTGGGTCGTCCCGGCCGGCGACGCCGATGCGCTCGCCACGCAGATGCAGTGGTGCATCGATCATCCGGCCGAGGTGAACGTGGCAGGGGAAGCCGCCCTGAAGACGGCGAGTCGCTGGCAGTGGGCGGACTACGAACGGGCCGCCGCCGAGGCCCTCGCAGTCCGCATCGCCGCCGTGCGAGGCGCCGCCGCCGCGCCCCGCTGATGCCAACCGTCTGCCTCGTCACGACGGGCCACCCGTCGACCAACCCGCGCCTCGTCAAAGAGGCCGACGCGCTCGTCGGGGCCGGCTTCACGGTCCGCGTCGTGTCGGGGCGCAGCCATGCATGGTCGGACACGGCCGACGCCGAGTTCGAGGGCCGGGCGTGGTGGCCGCCCGCCGCGCGTATCGACTTCGGCGCGCTCGCTTCGCCAGGTGCGCGGCTCTGGCAGCGCGCGCGGGGACGCCTCGCGCAGGCCGCGTCAGGCCGCGTCCCGCTCCTTGCCGTCGATGTCCGGGCGCTCCACCCGGCCGTGCCCGAGTTGGCGCGCGCCGCGGCGCGCGTCCCGGCAGACCTGTACGTCGCCCACAACCTCGCCGCGCTCCCGGCTGCGGCGCACGCGGCGCGGCGCGGCGGCG
>JANPJI010000013.1:0-5772 GCA_031425425.1 Rubricoccaceae bacterium | reverse complement strand
TGCGTGCGGGCGTCGGCGACGACGAGTGGGGTGGCGGACGCCGCGACGTACTTGCAGAACGAATGCGATAGCGGCGTCTCACGGGCCGATGCCAACGGCTCGGCGAGGCCCTGCTGGCTCTTGAAGAACTGCCGTTCGCGGTCGACGAGCGAGACGAGGGCGACCGGAACGCCCAGGAGACGCTGCGCGAGCGTCGTCAGCCGATCGAAAGCGACTTCGGGGCGTGTGTCGAGGAGACGGGACTGCCGGAGGGCGGCCAGCCGATACCCCTCGCGTAGGAAGAGATCGTCGGGCGTGAGGTCTGGCGCAGCGACGGAGGCAGCCGTCGAACTGCGGGCCAGAAGGAAAGGCATGGGGGAGGGGCCGTTGAGGGGGGACGAGAGGGATCCGCCGGGTCCGCTATCAGCGTTTTCTCTGTACACATAAATGAATCACATATTTCCCACTGCGACGTGACGCGGCTGGCGTCGCGCCCTCGACGAACCGTTCGGGGACGCCCGAACCGTGCGCAGGCCGACGCAGGGCCGCCCGGTGAGTTCAGCCGGGACCCCGTGAGTGTGGCAAACGACGCGAACCGACTGCGTTGACGCCCGAGGCCACGGGCGAGCCATGGAGCGCGTCCTCGGAGACCGCGACCTGTGTCCGTGAGGAGACCGGGCGTCCTGGCACCCCTCCGAGCCGGCACGCCGACGGCCCTATTTTGAGCGGCTCGTCTGTCACCCGCGCCCCCGAGGCATGTCCGATCCCGTCCTCTCCCCCGCCGCGTC
Organism: Rubricoccaceae bacterium; assembly: GCA_031425425.1. Taxonomy (GTDB): domain Bacteria; phylum Bacteroidota; class Rhodothermia; order Rhodothermales; family Rubricoccaceae; genus DASVSE01. Next base: position 5,005 of record JANPJI010000013.1, on the reverse strand, counting down.
GGGAGTGCCGGCCCCGCCCGGCGCGGCGGCGCTCGACGACGGCGTCGAGGCGCTGCCGGGCATCTCCGAGCGCCGGGCCGAGCCGCTCCGCAAGGCCGGCGTGAGCACCGTCGGCGACCTGTTCCGCCACTACCCGCGGCGCTACCTGGACCGGAGCACCGTCACGCCGATCCGCCAGCTCCAGGCGGGCGCGCTCGTCACCCTCGTGACGACCGTCACGGCCAAGGCGCTCATGCCCGGGGCCGGCGGCCGGAGCCGCTTCGAGCTCCGCGCGACCGACGCCTCCGGCGGAACCGTCAAGTGCGTCTGGTTCCGCGGCGCGCAGTGGATCGGGCGGTCGTTCGCCGTCGGCGACCGCGTCGCGTTCCACGGCAAGGCCGAGGCGTTCGGGTCCACGTTCTCGCTCGCCCACCCGGACTTCGACCTGCTCGACGACGCCGCGGCGGCCCTCGACACCGGCCGAATCATCCCGCTCTACCCTGGCGGGGCAGCCCTCGAAAAGGTCGGCCTCACGAGCCGGTCGCTGCGCAAGCTCATCTACGGCGCGTTCCAGAGCCACGGCCGCCTCATCCCCGACAACCTCCCCGAGACGGTCCGCCGCGACTACGGCCTCATCGACGGCAACGTGGCCCTCCGGGCGATCCACTTCCCGAAGGACACCGCCGAGCGGGGGCGGGCCGAGCGGCGGCTCAAGTTCGAGGAGTTCTTCTTCCTCCAGCTGCTGCTCGCGCTCACGCGCGGCCGCCAGAAGCGGCAGCCCGGCATGACGCTCGCCGGTCATGGACCGCTCACGGAGCGCTTTCTCGGCGAGATCCTCCCGTTCACGCTCACGGACGCGCAGAAGAAGGCCCTCGTGGACGTCGCCCGAGACACCGCCTCCGGGCACCAGATGAACCGGCTCGTCCAGGGCGACGTCGGCTCGGGCAAGACGGTCGTCGGCGTCGCCGCGATGCTGATGGCCGTCGACGCCGGGCACCAGGCCGCCTTTCTGGCTCCGACGGAGATCCTCACGGAGCAGCACCATTCCAACCTCAAGCGGTACCTCGAGCCGCTCGGGCTGCAGGTGCGGCTGCTCATCGGCGGGCAGCGCAAGAAGCTCCGCGAGGAGATCCTGGGCGAGATCGCCTCCGGCGCGGCGCACGTCGTCGTGGGGACGCACGCGCTGATCGAGGACACGGTCCAGTTCCAGAGCCTCGGCCTCGCCGTGGTGGACGAGCAGCACCGGTTCGGGGTCGTCCAGCGGGCGCGGATGCAGCGCAAGGGCCAGCGCCCGCACACGCTCATGATGACGGCCACGCCCATCCCGCGCTCGCTCGCGCTCACGGTCTACGGCGACCTCGACGTGACGGTGATGAACGAGCTGCCGGCCGGGCGCAAGCCCATCGAGACGCGCGTCTACCCGGACTCGCGCCGCGACGAGATGCTCGCCTTCGTCAAGGACCAGCTCCGCGAGGGCCGCCAGGCCTACGTCGTCTTCCCGCTCGTCGAGGGCTCGGAGTCCGAGACGCTCGCCGACGTGAAGGACGCCGAGTCCGGCGCGGCCGAGCTCGCCGAGCGCCTGCGGCCGTACCGCGTGGACCTCGTCCACGGCCGCATGGTCGCCTACGAGACGGAGGAGGCGATGGACGCGTTCAAGGCCGGCGAGACGGACGTGCTCGTGGCCACGACCGTCATCGAGGTCGGGGTGGACGTGCCCAACGCGACGGTCATGGTGATCGAGCACGCCGAGCGCTTCGGCCTCGCGCAGCTGCACCAGCTCCGCGGGCGCGTCGGCCGCGGCGGCAACCAGTCGTTCTGCTTCCTCATGGCCGGCTTCAAGCGCACCGCCGACGCGACGGAGCGCCTGGAGGCGATGGAGCGCTCGACGGACGGCTTCGAGATCGCCGAGCTGGACCTGCGGCTCCGCGGCGCGGGCGACTTTTTCGGCACGCGCCAGAGCGGGCTCCCGGACCTCAAGATCGCCGACATCGTCCGCGACCACGAGATCCTCGAAGAGGCCCGCGAGGCGGCCTTCGCCCTCGCCGAGGCGGACCCGACACTAACCGGCGAGGCGCTCGCCGAGACGCGGGCCTTCTTCGCGCGGACGGCCCCGCGGAGCCTCGGCTTTGCCCGGGTGGGGTAGCGCCGCGGAACCGGGCACGCGCTCCGGGCCTCTCAGCGCGCCCCACCGCCTCCGGACCCATGACCGCCCAGAAAGCCCTCGTCGTCACCGCGGACACGCTCGACGTCCTCAACGAAAACCTCCGCGCCGGCTGGGTCGTCACCCTCGCGACGCCCATGGGCGGCGGTGGCCAGGCCGCCGGCTTCGCGAGCCTCGTCGTGATCGAGCAGCGCTCGGCGGCCGCCGAGGCAATCCTCGGCCAGATCGAGGAGGCCATCGACGCCGCGCCCGAGGCGACCGACGTCCAGGACCCGCTCCTGCGCCGCCTCCAGAACGACGCCGACGACCTCGGCCCGCTCGAGAACCGCGGCTAGGCGACGTCCTCCGCGACGAGCGTCGGACGGGACCTCGTCCGCACACGCGGAGCGGTCTCGCGCGGAGGCGTCTCGCGCGGAGCCGGGAGCGAGACTCGGACGGTCGTACCGGCACCCTCGACGCTCTCCAGCGCGATCTCCCCGCCGTGGCCGCCGGTCACGATGTCGTAGGCCAGCGAGAGGCCGAGGCCCGTCCCGCTCCCGGTCGGCCGGGTCGAGAAGAACGGCTCGAAGGCCCGCGCCGCGACGGCCGGCGGCATCCCGCAGCCGGTGTCGGCGACGCCGATCTCGACCGTCTCGCCCACGCGCCGCGTCGTCACCCGGACCGTTCCGTCCGCGCCGACCGCCTGGTACGCGTTGCCGACGAGGTTCAGCACGACGCGGCCGAGGTCTTCGGGGAGCACGAGGGCCGACCCGACAGCCGGGTCCAGGTCCAACGCGAGCGCGGGCACCCCGGCCGTGCTCGTGCGCGCCGCCGCGCTCTCGGCCAGGGCGGCGTGCTCGGCCACGAGCGCGTTGAGATCCGCCGGGCGCGGGTCCGCAGCCCCGCGCCCGCCGTGCTCGAGCATCCCCTTCACGACCGCGCTCGCCCGGACGCCGTGCTCCGCGATGCGGGCCGCGTTGTCGGCGATGTCGCCGACGATCTCCGCCGCCTCGGCCCGCGCCGCGTCGGACCCGAGGCCATCTGCCAGGAGGGTCCGGAGGTCGGTGGCCAGCTCGACCGTCATCGTAGCGAAGTTGGTCACGAAGTTCAGCGGGTTCTGGATCTCGTGGGCCACGCCGGCCGTCACGCGCCCCAGCGACGCCATCTTCTCGGCGTGGACGAGCCGATCCTGCGCGCTCGTCAGCCGGTCCAGCGCCGCGACGAGCACCTCGTTGCTGGCCGTCTGCCGGCGGGCGTTGATGAACTCGGACCGCGCGTAGCGCTCCAGCGCGTACGACGCGACCATGCCGCTGGCCTGGGTCGAGATCAGGAACTGGAACGCGTTGGCGAGCCGCATCGGCGGCGTGTGGAGAGCGGCCACGGCGATGTACAGCCCGATCAGGACGGCCCCGATGGCCGTCGCCGTGACGAAACGCAGCCGCAGCAGCACGTGGACGTAGATCAGGATGAGCATCATCCCGGCGTAGTAGTACCCGTCGACGATGAGCAGGCCGCCGTCCGGGACCGGCGCGCGGGTCGCGCCTGCGGCGTGGTACACCGCCCACTCCATCGCGACCACGCCGAGGCCGCCTGCCAGCGCCCCTACGACTCCGGGCCGGACGAGCCGCCGGAGGCCCGCGTGGTACGTCGCCGCGATGGCCGCCGCAACGAGCACGCACACGACGACGCGCACCGTACGGACCTCGACGAAGGCGAGCGGGGCCACCCACCGGTCCAGCCATCCGAAGGCCGCGTACTGGAGCAGCCCGAGCACGAGGGCCGCGCGCACGAGCGGACGCGAGCGCTCCTCGTAGCCCGCCAGAAACGTGGCCTCGGACGAGGCGTCGCGGAAGCGGAGCGTGAACCGGGAAAACAGGTCGTTTCTCATGGGCGGCAGCCGGAATCCTGTCCTGCCCAACGTATGCCAAACCTTCTGGTTACAGGTGGATCGCCGCAAGTAATCCACACCCTCGCGCGAGCCTCACGGCACCACGCGGCGTCACCGGTCGCGGCGACGGCGGAAGCGGCGGCCGTAGCTCGGGGGGAACAGGAACAGCCCGTACGGCTCCTGCCCGCCCTTCGCGAGCGACTGGTGGTGCCGCCCGTGCGCCCGCTTGACCGCCTGCGCCGCGGCGTTTTTCGTCCGGAAGGGCGCGAACCGGCCGTGCGTGTACAGGTCGTGCAGGACGAAGTAGAGCCCGCCGTAGACCGCCACGCCAGCCCCAAGCGGGAACGCCGTGCTGGCGCGCGGGTCCTCGCGGCCGGCCCACATCAGCCCCATCGAGGCCGCCGCGAAGCCGACCGAGAAGAGGTCGTTCGCCTCGAACGGTCCGTGGCGGTGGCCGGGCTCGTGGTGCGACCGGTGGACGCCCCACAGCGGGCCGTGGAAGACGAACCGGTGGAGGACGTAGGCCGAGACTTCCATCCCGGCGAACGAGGCAGCGAAGAGGGCAGCGAAACGGGTCACGGGCACCGGTGGATGGGGGACGGCGGCGACTACGCGGTGCGGGCGCATCGGCTCCTGCGGGTGCGGGCTACGGCGGCGGGTTAGAGAAATTTCTCGCGACGCGGCCGCCTCTTGCAGATCGCCCCCGGATCCCCGTACTTGTGGGCGTTCCAGCCCGCACCGCCATGACTGCGATCCCGGTTCCGGGGACCCGATTCGTGCTCTGCACCGGCGTGCTCGCAGCCATGCTCTGGGCCGGAGCGAGCGCTGCGGCCCAGAGCGGGTTCCAGACGCTCGATCCGTTCTACCGCGGCGAGGCCGCGCAGCGGGCCTTCGAGGGCGGATTCGCCGTTTCGGCCGAGGCGGCCATCCGCGACACGGACCTGCTCGGCGTGGCCGAACCGGGGACGCCCGCGAGTCCGCTCGCGCTCTCGGGCCGG
>JANPJI010000012.1:0-2135 GCA_031425425.1 Rubricoccaceae bacterium | reverse complement strand
CGAGGACGGGATAGAGTTTACCGATGAGGACGGCACGCCCCTCGGGGAGGGCCGTGTGAGCCTCTTCCAGTCGGCCCAGATCCTTTCGGCGCGCGTGCCCGTCGGCGGCCGCGTCGTCGTCGTGGGCGAGGTGCCGTTCGCCTACGCGAGCTACTCGCTCCCGGACGGCGTCGAGGAGGCCCTCGGGTTCGAGGTCGACGCGAGCGACGTCGGCGTGGGCAATCCGTACGTCGGGGCCGAGGTCGCCGTCTCGCGCGAGGTCGCCGTCGAGGCAGGCGTCCGTCTTCCGCTGGCCGCCGGCGGCGACGGCGCGTTCTCCAGCAGCCTGTTCACCGGCTTCGTCGCCGACTTCGAGCGGCCCGAGGCGTTCCTGGCCCACCTCGCCTCGGCGACGCTCGGCGTCCACGTCGCGCGCCAGGTCACGCCGGCCGTCGCCGTCCGGCTCGACCTCGCCCCGACGCTCGCCGTCGACACGCGCGGCTCGGTCGACTTCTCCGACGACGGCGTCGACGATCCGCAGGACCTGGACCCGGCCGTCTGGGCGCGCTACGGGCTTCAACTCGTCGCGGCGGCCGGCCCGCTCGCGCTGCACGGCGGGATCGTCGGCCGCCAGCGCGTGGTCAACGACCCGTATTTCTCTTTCAGCAACACCACGTCGGCCGTGTTCGGGGCCGTCGCGGCGGGGCTTTCGGTCCAGCCCGGCGTGCTCGTCCGCGTTCCCCTCCGCGGCGACTTCCGGCCCGACCCCGTCGTCGGGCTGAGCCTCATGGTCCCCGTCCGCTGATGCCCAAGTCCCTCACCGACTTCCCGGACCGCGCGTCGCTCGGGCGGACGCTCGGCATCGAGATCGTCGAGGCCGGCCCCGCGCGCGTCGTGGCCACGATGCCCGTCGGGCCGCCGGTGCACCAGCCCCTCGGCTACCTCCACGGCGGGGCCAGCGTGGCCCTCGCTGAGACCGTCGTCTCGGTCGGCGCATACCTCGCTGCGCCCGACGGCCACACCGCCTTCGGCATGGAGATCAACGCCAACCACCTCCGCCCGATGCGCGACGGCACGCTCACCGCGACCGCGACGCCGGTCTACGTCGGCCGGACGTCGCAGGTGTGGCAGGCCGAGCTCCGAGACGAGCGCGGGCGCCTCGTGTGCCTCAGCCGGTGCACCCTCGCCATCGTCCCCCTGCGCGACGCCTGAGCGCGGCCAGGGGCACATGGAACGCCCCCCGTTAAGACTCGTCCCTGTGGCGGGTCTGGTGCCGTGTCGTCTATCTTCCGGAACGAGACGCCTGTGTCCTGATCTGAGACGACTGCGTCCGCCTCCGCCCGACCCGCAATGGAACACGTCCCCCACGGCCCCGCCGGCCGCCAGCCCTTCGGGCTCGACAACACGACCCGCTCCGGCGGCGCGCCCGTCCCCGACGGGTCCATTCGCGAGGGCGCCCTCCGCGACCCCAACCCGCACTACGGCTACCCGGTCGACCGCGGCGCGCAGATCCGCGAGTGGCTCGACGTCGCCTACCGCGGCCGGTGGATCATCCTCGCGACCGCCGTCGCCGTCCTCGTGCCGACGGTCCTGTACGCGCTCTCGCTGCCCAACCTGTACCGCGCCGACACGGTGCTGATGGTCCAGACGGGCAGCGGCAACGAGCTCTCGGACGTGCTCCCGGCCAGCGCCGCCGAGGCGCTCGGCGGCGGGCAGGGCCGCCAGGTCGAGAACGAGGTCCTCGTGCTGCGCCAGTCCGACGTGCTCGCCGAGCGGACCGCCACCGACCTCCTCGCGACGTACGCGGCGAACCCCACGCTCCCGATCCTCCAGACCGAAGACGGAGCGGCACCGTCGGTCGCGGAGGTGTCGGGCCGGCTCCGCGGCGCGCTCGCCATCGCCCCCGAGGGCCGCGACCTCGACGCCATCCGCGTCTCGGCGACGAGCACCTCGCCCGCCGAGGCCGCGCTGATCGCCAACCGCTACGCCGCGGCCTACCTCGTCCGCACCCGCGAGGGCAGCCGCGCCAGCGTCAACGCCTCCCGCACGTTCCTCTAAGGGCAGGTGGACTCGCTCCGCGGCGTGCTCGCCGCACGCGAGGACGCCGTGCGCGCCTACATGACCCGCGAGGGGGCCGTCCGGCTGGACGAGGAGGC
>JANPJI010000011.1:0-1798 GCA_031425425.1 Rubricoccaceae bacterium | reverse complement strand
GCCGGCGACGACATGGGCGTCTCGACGATGGTGGTCGACTTCAACCCGGCCGCGCTCTCCTACGCGACGTCCCCGGTCGAGGGCGTGGACTACGTCTGGCTCCGCTACGACGGCTTCCCGCGGGCCACCATCGACGGCGGGTCGGCGGCCTACGCCTCGGAGGTCCGCCCGACGAGCGCGTCGCGGCTGACGCCGTTTGTCAACCTCCAGTTCACGACGTCGGGGGCCGGCCGCGCCGAGGCGCTCCCGACCGTCCCCACGGCGACGGTCAAGATCCGCTGGACCGTCGTCGACCCGACGGCGGGCTTCGCGATCACGCCGCGGAGCCAGCAGTTCTTCAACGGCCCCGGCGGACCCGCAGGCTGCTACACGACCGGCACGTTCACGGGCTCGGAGTCCGGCCAGCAAACCGTCTCCGGCGACGCCGGGTGGCGGCTGCTCGCCGCCCCGGCCGGCGGCCTGACGGCGGCAGGCCTGGCCGCGCTGAACCACGTCCAGGGCGTCCCGGACTTCTTCCCGACGGCCGGCTCGAACCTCTACACGAGCTACGACGGCACCCAGTTCACCGTCCCCGGGTCGTCTACATCCGAACTTGCGCCGGGGAAGGGATTCTACTGGTATGCCTACGCCGACGACGACTTCCCCGGCCCACCGCCGGCCGGCTTCCGCGCCCTCCCGCTGACGCTCCTCCACGACGGCCCCGCCCGGACGGCGTTCGTCGCCGCGGGGACGCTCGGGCCGGACACCTACGACGTCCCGCTCCACGCGGCCGGCGACGGCTTCAACCTGCTCGGCAACCCCTTCGCGACGGCCCTCAACACGGCCGCGATCCAGGCCGTCGGCGGGGCGTTCGCGAGCACGGTCGTCCAGACGTGGGACGACGGGCCGGGCGGCTCGGGCACCTACGTCCTCTCGCTCTCGCTCGGCGACGTCGTGACAGGCTGGCAAGGCTTCTTCTTGGAGAACGGCACCGCGACGGCCGCCCGCTTCACGCCGGCCGCGCGCACGACCGGCGGCACGCTCGTCTCGCGCGACACGGCCTCGCACGCCGAGCGCCACGTGCTCCCGTTCTCGCTCGCCGGCACATCGGGTGGCGTCACCGTCTCGGACCGCGCCGCCGTCCTCGTGCTGGACCCCGACGCCGCGCCCGGCTGGGACCTGCTCGACGCGACCAAGCTCGCCGCGCCTACGGCCGCCTCGGTGACCGTCGCGTTCGTCGGCGACCGCGACGGGGCCGCCCGCCTCAAGGCGCTCGAGGCGCGCCCGCTTCCCGAGGGCGGCTTCGCAGTCCCGCTCGCCGTCGACGCCGTGGGCTACTCCGGCGACGTGACGCTGTCGTGGGACGCCTCGGACCTCCCGGCCGACCTCACCGTAACGCTCCGAGACCTGACGACGGGTGCGACGGTCGACCTCCGCGAAGCGACCGAGTACACGTTCCGGGTCGAGGCGGCGCGGCCCGCCGGCGACTTCCTCGCGCCGGGCTCGGCCCTGGCGGCGCTCGCCGCCGACCGGTTCGTGCTGTCCGTCGGGCAAGGCGCGCCCGTCACGACGGCGCAGGAGGTGCCGGGCGAGCTGGCCCTCGCCGCGCCGGCCCCGAACCCGTTCTCCGGCACGGCCCGTGTCGCGTACGCGCTCCCCGCCGCGGCGCGCGTGCGGATCGCGGTCTACGACGTGCTCGGCCGCGAGGTCGCGGTGCTCGTGGACGGCGAGCGGCCGGCGGGCCGCCACGAGGCGCAGCTGCGCGGGGACGGCCTCGCCGCGGGCGTCTACGTTGTCCGGATGACGACCGACGACCGCG
>JANPJI010000010.1:0-2027 GCA_031425425.1 Rubricoccaceae bacterium | reverse complement strand
GGCACCTCGAGGATGGCGACGAGGGCGGGCATGAACCCCTCGGCCGGCGCCCCAGCGAACGCCACGACGCTCGTCGCGGCGATGAACGTCACGGCCGAGACGGACCCGTAGTGCGCGGCGAGCGCGGCCGCGTTCGTCCGGTCGAAGCCGCCGAGCCGGCGGAGGACCGTGTACGCGACGAGCGGCGTCACGAGGCCGAGCGCGAGCGTCGCCGCGGCGGGGCCTGCGACCTCGGCGAGCGGCGTCGCCGAGAGAGCCATGCCGCCCTTGAGCCCGATCGCAAGCAGCAGGTAGATCGAGAGCGACTGGTACAGCGGCTCGGGGATCTCGAGGTCGCTCCGGACGGCCACGGCGAGCGCGCCGAGCACGAACGCCAGCACGACCGGGGACAGCAGGCTCGCGAGAAGGATCTCGGACACGGGCGGCGGCGGGAAGTCCGGCAATCTACCCAGCCGGCGCAGGCGCACGGCGGCCGATTCCGGCCCGTCTCCACAGCCCGAGCACGCCGCACGGCGCGTCCGGCCGTAACGTCGGGGATTGCCTGCCCGCCTGCTGCCGTGGACACTCCGGACGCCCGCCCGTCGAACTTCATCCGCGACATCGTCGCTGCCGACATCGCTGCCGGCACGTACGGCGGACGCGTCGCGACGCGCTTCCCGCCGGAGCCCAACGGCTACCCGCACCTCGGCCACGCCAAAAGCATCTGCCTCAATTTCGGCCTCGCCGAGGCCTTCGGCGGGACGTGCGTGCTCCGCTACGACGACACCAACCCGACCACGGAGAGCCCCGAGTACGTCGCCGCGCTCGAAGAGGCGGTCCGCTGGCTAGGCTTCTCCCCCGCCGAGATCCGCTTCACGTCGGACTACTTCGAGCAGCTCTACGACTGGGCCGTCGCGCTCGTCGAAAAGGGCCTCGCGTTCGTCGACTCGGAGACGGAGGACGAGATCCGCGCGCGCCGCGGGACCGTCACCGAGGCTGGCACGCCGAGCCCGTACCGCGACCGGTCCGTGGAGGACAACCTCCGGCTGCTCGTCGAGATGCGCCGCGGCGAGCACCCGGACGGCGCGCACGTTCTCCGGGCGAAGATCGACACGGAGTTCGGCCCGCTTGGCCACCCAAACATGAAGCTCCGCGACCCGCTCATGTACCGCATCCGCCGCGACGCGCATCACTACCGCCGCGGCGACGCGTGGGCGATCTACCCGTTCTACGACTGGGCGCACGGCCAGTCCGACGCCATCGAGGGCATCACGCACTCGGTCTGCACGCTCGAGTTCGACGTCAACCGCCCGCTGTACGACTGGTACCTCGACGCGCTCAGTGTCCCGGAGCCGCGAAACCACCAGCACGAGTTCGCACGCTTCAACCTCGACTACACGGTGATGAGCAAGCGCCAGCTGCTTCGCCTCGTCAACGAGGGACATGTCTCGGGGTGGGACGACCCGCGCCTGCCGACGATTGCCGGGCAGCGCCGCCGCGGCGTACGCCCCGAGGCGGTCCGCTCGTTCTGCGACCAGATCGGCGTCTCGAACGTGGACGGCCGCGTAGACCTCGCGTTCTACGAGCACGTTGTCCGGGACGACCTCAACAGCGTCGCGCCGCGCGTGCTCGCCGTCGCGACCCCGCTCCGGCTCACGATCGAGAACGTCCCCGACGGAGCACCGCTGGACCTCGACGCGCCGTACTGGCCGCACGACGTCACGCCGCCGGCCGGGGCCGCGCTCACGCGCCCGCTCGCGCTCGGCCGGACCGTCTGGATCGAGCGAGACGACTTCGCCGAAACGCCGCCGAGGGGCTGGAAGCGCCTCTCGCCAGGGGCCGAGGTGCGCCTGCGCCATGGCCCGGTCGTCCGCTGCACGGGCGTCGACCGCGACGCGTCGGGTGCCGTCACCGGCGTGCGCGCCGTCCTCTCGCCGGCCGAGCCGGACGCCCGCCGCGTCGGCGTGATCCACTGGGTCGATGCGGCGACGGGCGTCCCGGCGACGTTCCGCCTGTACGACCGCCTGTTCTCCGTGCCCGTCCCCGAG
>JANPJI010000009.1:0-4490 GCA_031425425.1 Rubricoccaceae bacterium | reverse complement strand
GGCCGAACTGAAGTAGCCGCCGACGTAGAGGGAGCCGTCCGTCGCGACGGCGAGTGCGTCGACATGAGCCTGCTCTGGCGTGTTGCCGAGCGTGACGCCGTCGGCGAGGGCCGACCAAGCTGCTCCGTCCCAGCGGGCGATTCCGCCTGCCGGCTGGCCTCCGGCCGTCTGGAACTGCCCGCCCGCGTAGAGCGAGCCATCCGCGGCGAAGGCGAGCGCGCGGACGCCGCCGGTGTAGGGGTTCGGGTCCGTCATTCCGGCCCCGAGCGGCTGCCACGCGACCCCGTCCCACCGAGCAATCTTGTGCGCCTCGACGCCCGCGATGGTGTCGAACCTCCCTCCGACATAGATCCCCCCGTCAGGCCCCACGGCGAGCGCCCTGAGGTCGAACACCGTCAGATCTGGCCCGACCTGCGCCCAAGCGCTCCCGTCCCACCGCGAGAGGAGGAAAGGGGCACCGTTCCCTCCAGAGACCGCGTATAGCGTTCCGTCCGGTGCGACGGTGAGGGCTGAGACTCGCGAGCCGAATTCGCCGATGTCAAGGCCAGCCCCGAGTGGGCTCCACGTCGACCCGTCCCACCGCGCGACGCCGCTCGCGGCCGCATCTCCAGCGGTTGTGAAGGCCCCGGCTGCGTAGAACGTGCCGTCGGGCGCGGTTGCCACAGCGTAGACGCTCTCGTTGAAGGCACTTCCGAGTGCGTTCCAGGTGGTCCCGTTCCAATGGCCGATGCGGTCCACAGCGACGGCACCGAACGATGTGGCGGAGCCTCCCGCGTAGACTTCACCGCCTGGAGTAACCGCAAGAGAACCGAGGGGTCCAGACGCCCCGCTCCCGACGGGGCCCCACGCAGTGCCGCTCCACCGTGCGATCCGGAGTGCCGGGGCTCCGCTCGCAGTCGTGAAGTTGCCGACGGCGTAGAGCTCCCCGTCTGGTGTGACGGTCATCGCCGAGACGGTGCCGCCAAAGTCCGGCCCGAGGGATACCCACGCGGTCCCGTCCCACCGAACGACCCGCGAGGGAGACGGTCCGGTGCCTGCAACGGACCGCTCGGCGGCGTAAACCGACCCGTCTGGTGCCGTCGCGACTGTGCCGCCGTGGTTCAGACGGTCACCAACCGGTGTCCACGCCGTCCCATCCCATCTGCGAATCGCGTAATTGTCCGGTCCGGACTCCGAAAAAACGGAGCCGTACGCAAACAGATTCCCGTCAGACGCGAGTTCGAGCGCAAGGGCAGTGATGTCCAGGTTACCGAGAGGAATCCACGTCGTCCCGTCCCACCGCGAGACTTTTCCAGAGGGTCCTGGAGAACTGGTGGCATAGAGTGCTCCGTCGGGCGCAACGGCGAGGTCGTAGACGGGCGCAGTGAATGTGTCCCCGACCTGGACCCACTCCGCACCGGTCCAGCGGAGGACATAGCCTCTCTCGCGGTAGGCATGTGGAGCGGGTACGTACCAGTTGCGAATCCCGGCATAGACCGTTCCGTCGGGCGCGACGGCCAGCGAATAGACGAAGTCGAGGCTGGAGGGCTGGACCGGGGTGCCGAGGCGCGTCCACGAACCACCACTCCGGCGGTAGACCACCTTCTGACTGGATACCGCGTAGATCGAGGCGTTCGGACCCACGACCAGCGTGCTCACGTCTTCCAGGGGAACGGGGGCCCCCGCTGGCCCTGAGCTGATGTCTGTGAACCGGACCTGGGCTGAGGCCGGGAGGGCGACGGCAAAGGCAAGAAGAAACAGAACGGCTCTCATGGATGTGCAGGCTAGGTCTGGCTCGCAGTATAGGGCGCGATTCGTGAGAGCAGGGTTGGACCCGTTGATGCGCTATCACACCATCAGCTTCCGGAACAGCGGTGCGACGGGTGAGAGGTCCCACCGCTCGTCCGGACCCGGCGCGCCGTCGAAGAACACGGCCGCGCGGCCCTCGACCAGGTCGGACGGACGCAGCACCGCGAGACGCGCCAGCACGGCCGAGAGGCGCTCGGGCTCGGTTCCCTCCGGCAGTCCGTGCGCCTCGCCCGCGCCGAGGACCGCCGTCGGGCGGCTCTCGCCCCACCACGACGTGTGGACGCCGACGGGCACGAACGCCGCTTCTGGCGGGAGCAGGCGCGCCAGCCGCGGGAGGTCCGCCTTGAACGGCAGCAGGCCGTCTTCGGGCGGGTGCATGTGGCCCTCGGGGTAAACGTAGAGCGCTGTCCGCGGATCGGCGGTCATCCGGCGAACCGTCTCGCGGATCGTCGCGGCGCGCGCGCGCGCATCGTCGGCGGGGAAGGGGAGCGCGCCGATGGGGCCGAACAGCGGCGCGCGCTCCCACTCGGCCATCCACACCACGATGGGCCGCCCGAGTCCGCGCGTGAGCAGGTGCCACAGCAGGAACGAGTCGTGGTAGACGTGGTGGTTGGCGTACACGACGAGCGGCCGGCCCGGCGCAGGGTCCGATAGCGCGGGCGCGTCCCACACGGCCCGCCGGAACGCACTCTTCAGGCTGCCCGTCATCGTCCGCGCGGCGTAGGCGCGGGCGAGGCGCAGCGCGACCGACCCGCCGGTGTACAGCGGCGCGCTCACGGAGCGACCAGCCGGTCCCGTCGGGGCGCGTACGCGTCCCCGGCGACGAGGCGCAGCTTGCGGCGGAGCGGGACGAACGCGCGCCGCGAGAGGTTGTCGTAGCCCGCGGCGCGGACCTCGTTGAGGATCTCGCGGTACATCCGGGCCGCGGCGCGGACGCCCCGCTGCGCGGCGGGGTGGAGGTCGCGGATGCCGGCCTCGGCGGTCGCGTAGAGCGCCTCGGCGTCGGCCATGACGCCCTCGACGAGGGCCGCGTAGCGCGCGCGCCGGTCGTGTGTGTCCAGCCCGCCCGGGACGAGTGCGTCGGGCGCGAGGCCGGCCGTGGCGAGCGCGTCGAGCGGGAGGTAGACGCGGCCGAGGTCGCGCCAGTCCTCGCCGACGTCGCGGAGAATGTTGGTGAGCTGCATCGCGGCTCCGAGCGCCCTCGCCGGCCTGTCGAGCGCAGCCACGTCGGCGCGGTCGCGGACGAGGAACGGCAGCACGACAGCCCCAACGGACCCGGCGACGAGGTCCGAGTAGGCGAGCAGGTCCGCACGGGTGACGATGGGGCGGCCGTCGAGGTCCCACCGCGCGCCGTCAAGCAGCTGCCCGAGGGCGAACGCGTCGAGCCCGAACGCGGCGTGGACCTCGGCGAGGCGTCGCCAGAGAACCTCGTCGGCGTCGCCGAGCGGCGGGCGGCCGGCAAGCGTCGCGGCGAGGGCGGCCGCCATCCGGTCGATCTCGGCGCGCGCGCGCGCCGCGCCGGCCGTCCGGACGAGGTCGTCCGCGACCGAGTCGACTGTCCGGCAGTAGAGGTAAACCGTCGCCACGGGGAGGCGGACCGGTGCCGGCAGCAGGCGCGCCGCGAGCGAGAACGTCCGGCTGTGGTGGCGGAACGCACGTCGCAGAAAGCGGTCCTCGGCGGTGCGTCCGGCCCCGGGTGGCGGCGTCTCGGGGAGGCGGGACAGCACGGCCTCAGGCGGAGGCGACGAGCGGCCGCACGGGCGCTCGTCCGCTCGGGGACGCCTCGGGCGGGGGCGCGGGGCCGCGGCGCCACGCGAGCAGGCCGACCACGGCGGCGATCCCCACGAGGCCCGGCAGCCCGGCGATGGGCACCTTGTACGCGACGCAGATGGCGACCGAGAACGCCGAGTTGAGTGCGTAGAACCGCGGCGCCCACGCCTGCACGAACGCGTCGGGGCGCGGCGCGAGCCCGCCGAGGAGGAACTCGTAGCCGACGGCGATCAGGGCGGACGTGAGCGCCCAGCCGGCCCAGTTCACGAGGGGCATCCCGAAGAAGACTCCGCCGACATCGTACTTCCAGAACGGGAACGCGTGGCTCATGGCCGGGTCGAGGGCCACGTCCCACAGGACCATGAAGAGCGCCACGGCCCCGACGCGGCCCCACCGGCCGAGCCCGAGCCGCCGGCCGAGGTCGAGCGAGACGAGCGCGATCGCGTACCACGACGGCGGGATCAGCCACGGCACGTGCCCGGCGATCTTGGCCCCGAGAAAGTCGCCGTAGGAATACGGCCCGAACGGAAAGCCCGTTTGCGTCCCGACGAGCTCGGCCGCTGCCCCGACGGCGCACCCGACGGCGAGGAACCCGAGCGACCGCGCCCACCCGAGTTCGCCGAGGTACAGCGAGAACGCGAGCAGCGGCAGCATCCCCATGTTGATCCACGTCGGGAGCTTGATGAGGTCGTCGAGCAGCAGGCCCGTGGCGTCGGCGATGGCGGCCAGGGCGGCGGTCGCGGGGCCGGGCGCGAAGTTGAGTAGGAACGCCCCGGCGAGGCTGAACGCGACCGAGCCGGCGAACAGCCCGAAGGCGACGAGGAAGACGCGGCGGTGGGACATTGGAGCCAGTAGGCAGTGGCCAGTGGGCAGTGGCAGAGTGGCGTACCGGGGGCGGCCGGCCGGGGATCCGGTGCGCCGCGGACTAAGGC
>JANPJI010000008.1:0-8547 GCA_031425425.1 Rubricoccaceae bacterium | reverse complement strand
TGAACGACACCGTGACCGTGTACGGCCCGCCGACGCGGAGCCCGCGGAGGTCGTAGCCGCCGTCGCCGCGCGTCGCGGCGCGGTAGGCCGTGCCCGAGGGCTCGTGGACCGCGAGGACGGTCGCCCCGGGAAGCCCGAGGCCGGTCGCGTCGATGACGGTGCCGCTGATGGCGGCCGTCGTGGTGCCCTGCGCGTGCGCGGCGGGCGCGGCGAGGAAGAGGAGCGCTGCGAGCAGGAAGAACCCTGACCGGGCGGCGCTGACGAGTAGCGGATGCGTTCGCATAACGGGAGTGTGAGGGGCGACCGGGTGGTGTGTCCGGAGAACGGCCGGACGGTCGGCGGAGGCGAACCTAGCCAGTGGACAGAGCCAATGGGTGAAGCCGGGGTTGAGTCACACCCGATTAATGCAGCTGGCTGGCTCAACCCGTTGTTTCTGCGCCGCCGGGCTCGCCGGGCTGTTTCTCGCGCCCGGCGTCTCGCATTCTTCTTCGCGCACGCGCCACGGAGACCAGGGCCGGCGGGCCTATCCTTGCCGACCCGCACGCTTCAGACCCGCCCTGCACGCCCCGCTCATGCGCTCCGCACTCGCTCTCTTCCTGCTCGCCGCTGCCGCCGTCTCGGCGTCCGCCCAGACGCAGACGGTCCTGTTCCCCGGCCAGACCGGCGCGACGCTCCGCGCCAGCCTGAACGCGGCCTACCGGCCCTCGCAGTACGGCACCAACGACAACCTCTACGCGACCATCGACCGGACGACGGTGGGCGGCGTCGCCGGCGTCGTGTGCGTCTACACCGGCCTCTTCGTCCCGTTCGACGGCAACCCGAGCACCGACCCCAGCCAGGACGTGTTCAACAACGGCGCGGGCATCAACCAGGAGCACACGTTCCCGCAGTCGCAGCTCAACGGCAGCGGCTCGTCGCCGGCCGAGAGCGATCTCCACAACCTGTTCCCGTCGCAGGTGACGGCCAACGCGGACCGCGGCAACCTGCCCTTCGCCGAGATCCCGGACGCCCAGACGTCGCGGTGGTACATCGGCGCGCCGCCGTACACGCAGACGGCCATCCCGGCGGCGAACATCGACAGCTACAGCGAGCTCCGCGCGAGCACGTCGTGGGAGACGCGCGAGGACCACGAGGGGGCGGTCGCCCGGGCCATGTTCTACATGGAGACGATGTACCCCGAGGACACCGGCGACGCGTGGTTCACGCCCCAGATCCGGACCCTCTACGACTGGCACCTCGCGCACCCGATCACGGCGGCGAACCAGGGCCGCTCGTCGCGTGTGGCCGCCTTCCAGGGCGGCAAGGAGAACCCGTTCGTGCTGGACTCGACGCTCGTCCGGCGGGCCTTCTTCCCCGGCATCGTCGTCGCGGACGAGGGCGGCCCCGCGCTCGCCGCGGCGACGCTCCGGGTGGCCGGCCCCAACCCGTTCCTCGCCGAGGCGCGCCTCGACCTGCGCCTCGCCGAAGGCGCGTCGGTCCGCGCCGAGGCGTTCGACGCGCTCGGCCGCCGCGTGGCCGTCCTGTTCGACGGGGCGGCACCGGCGGGCTCGCTCCGGCTCACCCTCGACGGTGCAGGCCTCGCGCCGGGCGTCTACGCCGTCCGCGTCGTGGCTGGTGCCGACGTGCTCACACAGCGGCTCGTGCGCGCGCGCTGACCGGCGGGACGTCCGCTGGAACGTCGGCCGGGGGGAGGCGGACCGTGAACCGCGTCCCGCGGCCGACGGCGCTCTCCACGTCGATCGTGCCGCCCATGCCCTCGACGAGCCGGTGCACGATGGTCAGGCCGAGGCCGGTCCCCTCGTGGCTCCGGCCCCAGCCCGTCGACGCCTGCTGAAACGGCTGGTAGAGCGCCTCCACGAAGGCCGGGGCCATGCCGCAGCCCGTGTCCGTCACGCACAGCTCGACACCCGGCGACCGGCCACCGGCGGCCGGGCGCGCCGCGACGACCACGCGGCCGGCGTCGGTGAACTTGACCGCGTTGGAGACGAGGTTGGCGAGAACCCGGGCCACCGCGGACCGGTCCGCCCACGCCGTCGGCGTGCCCGGAGCGACCTCGGCCACGAGCGCGACGCCCTTGCGCGCCGCGTGCCGCCCGAGCAGTTCCACGACGGACCGGGCCTCGGCCCCGATGTCGACCGGCTCCGCGGTGAGGTCGATGTGGCCGGCGTCCATCCGGGCGAGGTCGAGGACGGAGTTGAGCGTGTCGAGCAACCGGAGCCCGCCGGCCTCGATGGGCTGGACGAGGTCGCGGTGCTCCGGCCCGGTCTCCTCGCCGAGCAGCTGCGCGAAGCCGATGATGGCCGTGAGCGGCGTCCGGATCTCGTGGCTCATGTTGGCCAGGAAGGCGCTTTTGGCGCGTGCGCCCTCCTCGGCGTCGTCGCGCGCGTTGCGGAGGGCCTCCTCGCGAGCCACCTGCGCGCTCACGTCCAGAAGCGCCCCGTGGACTCGCTCGACGGTCCCGTCGCGGCCGGCTTCGGCCTGCGAGGTCGAGCGGAGCGTGCGGGTGACGCCGTCGGCAGCGACAGCGCGGAACGTGTGCTCGGTCGTCCCGCCTTCAGCGACCACCTGGTCATAGACCGCCAGGGTATCGGCCAGGTCGTCCGGGTGAACGAAGTCCAGCATGGACGGGGGCTCGGTCCCCGGCGGGAGGCCGAACAGGCGGTATGTCCCGGCGGACCACGAGCGGTAGCCGTCGCGCAGCCCGACGTCCCAGCTTCCCGCGCCGGCGAGCGCCTCGGCTGCGGTGTGCTGGGCCTGGCTGACCTCGAGGACGCGGTACGTCGCCATCCGGGCACCGACGGCGATGTAGAGCAGCGCCGCGAGCGCTGCTACGCTAGCCGCGAACAGCGGCCGCGACACGCCGGCCTCCGGCGTCGCAGCGACGACGGCGAGGGTCGCCGCCGTCGAGACGACGAGGTAGCGCACGAACGGGCGGCGCTCCGTGTACGCGAGGCTGTGCGAGAGCGCCAGCACGACGAACACGAACAGGTACCCGACGGCATAGTCGGCCGAGAGGTGGTTCGCCCATGTGAGCCACGCGAAGTAGGCCGTCATGGCGTAGATCCCGCTCTGGTGTAGCGGGCACGTGTGGCGGCGCACCCACGCGCTGACATAGGTCGCGGCGAACGCGACCAGGGCGAGCGCCGAGCCGGCCCAGCGGAGCGCCCACGGATCGGCGACGGCCGAGCCGGACGCGTGGTAGAGCCAGCCGAACACGGGCAGCAGGAGCGCCGCGGTCAGGCACGTCAGCCGGAAGGAGCGCAGCGTCAGCAGGCTCCCGGTGAGTCGGCCCGCCATCGGGTTGAACGAGTCGACGAACTGGACGAGGCGAGACACCGGGGCGCGGGAAGGCCGGGCGTGAGTATCGACTGTATGTGTCCCGGCCTAAGGCGCACCGGCCAGGGGGCTACGCCGCCGCAGCCCGAACGAACGTCTCGAACCGGAACGCCGGCCTGCCGGCCTCCGCGGCGTGGCGCTCCGAGAACGTCCGCCGGAACGGGCCGCCGTTTTCCTCCAGCAGGTGCGCGTACGGCGGGAAGTACGTATCGCCGGAGAACGTGCCCTCGACGAGCGTCAGCTCCAGCCGGTCGGCGAGGCGCGGG
This sequence comes from Rubricoccaceae bacterium, assembly GCA_031425425.1. Classification (GTDB taxonomy): domain Bacteria; phylum Bacteroidota; class Rhodothermia; order Rhodothermales; family Rubricoccaceae; genus DASVSE01. Next base: position 4,945 of record JANPJI010000008.1, on the reverse strand, counting down.
CCGGCCCCGAGGACGTCCGCGTACACGGCCGCGCCGCCGCCGATGAACACGCGCTCGGCGTCGGGGAACGCGGCGAGGGCGGCCTCGACGGATGAGGCGACGTGGATGCCCGGATGGTCGGCCACGGCCGCGTTGGTCGCCGTGGGGTGCCGCGTCAGCACGACGGTCTCGCGGCCGGGCAGCGGGCCGCCGAACTGGTGCAGCAGGCTCTCGAACGTCCGGCGGCCCATCACGAGCGGGTGCCCGAGCGTCATCGCCTTGAAGCGCCGGAGGTCGGCGGGGAGGTGCCACGGGAGGTTCAGCCCGTCCCCGATGAGGCGGTCGGCCGGCGAGCCCGGTGCCTCGGCGACGGCCGCGACGACGACGACCTCAGGGCCGGAGCGGAGAGCGGTCATACGGCGACGGGGAAGCGAATGGCGGGCTGCGGCGCGTAGCCGACGAGCGAGAAGTCGTCCACGGTGAGCTCGTCTAGCCCCTTCGGACGGCCGTCGGCGTGCGCAGCGATGGCGAGCGTCGGAGCGGGCGTGGGCGTCCGCGACAGTTGCTCCAGCAGGCCGTCCACGTGGTCCACGTAGACGTGCGCGTCCACGAGCGTGTGGGCGAAGCGGCCGGGGCGCAGACCGGCCAGGCCGGCGACGACCTGCGTGAGGAGCGCGTAGCAGGCGAGGTTGAACGGGACGCCGAGCGCGAGGTCCGCGGACCGCTGCGTGAGGTGGCAGTGCAGCAGGTCCGCGCCGCCGTCCCGCGCCGGGGCCACGTTAAAGCAGAACGTGTAGTGGCACGGCGGGAGCCGGCTCACGGCGGCGTTCGCCGGGTGCCACGCGCTCACGACGAGGCGCCGGCTGCCGGGGTCGCGGCGCAGCGTGTCCACGACGTACCCGAGCTGGTCGAACGACAGCTGGCCGTCGGCCTCGGTGCGGACGTTCGGGTGGTCGGCCCCGGCCCACGCCTCGTCGCCGAGCGCCGCGGCGGCGTCCGGGACGGGGAAGCGCCGCCAGAACCGGCCGTAGGCGGTCTCGAGCCCGCCGCTCTCGGTCGCCCAGGCGTCCCAGATCTTGGTGTGCTCGCGCAGGTCGCGGACGTGGTCGTCGCCGGTGAGGTACCACAGCGTCTCGCGGAGCATCGAGCGGAACGCGACCGTCTTGGTCGTGAGCAGCGGGTAGCCGTCGGCGAGGTCGACGGCGTAGTGCTCACCGAAGCACGAGATCGTGTCGGTCCCGGTCCGGTTGGCCTTGCGGACGCCCGTGTCGAGCACGCGGCGGACGAGGTCGAGGTAGGCCGTCTCGGCGGCCGTGGTCGTGGCCGGAGGCGCGGTCGGGAGCGTCGTCGGGGCGTCGATCGTCTCGGTCATGGGGCGTTGGACGGGCGTCGGCGGAACCTACGGCCGGGGCGCAGGCGTCCGGGAGGGACGCCACCGGTTTGTCCGTGCTCGACACCGCCTTCGCTGACCTGCGCACGCTCGCCGAGGCGCTGCTCGCGCTCGCGCTCGGCGGGGCCGTCGGGTGGGAGCGGCAGACCAAGCGCAAGGGCGCGGGCTTCCGGACGATGATGCTGGTCTCGTTCGCGTCGTTCCTGTTCGTCAAGGTGAGCCTCATCGCCGGTGCACTGGGCGCGCCGGGCGGGGCCGGGTCCGACCCGGTGCGCGCGATCCAGGCCGTCGCGACGGCGCTGGGCTTCGTCGGGGCCGGGATCGTGTACCGGGACCGCGCCGAGGGCCGGACGCGTGGGCTCACGACGGCCGCGGCCGTGCTGGCCGTCGCGCCGGTCGGCATCGCGGTCGCGCTCGGGCGGCCCGTGCTCGCCGTCGGCGCGACGCTCCTGCTCGTGGTCGTGCTCGGCCCGGCGGACTGGATCGAGCGGCGCTTCGGCCCGCCCCGGACGTGACGCCCGGCCTGCCGGTCCCGGACAGCGACGACGCGCTCCTGGCCGAGTGCGACGTCGAGACGCTGCGCGCCGGCACGAAGGGCGGGCAGCGCGCGAACAAGGTCGAGACGGGCGTCCGCCTGACGCACCGCCCGAGCGGCATCCGGGTGATGAGCCGCGCCAGCCGGAGCCAGATCCGCAACAAGGGCATGGCGCTCGACGAGCTGCGGCGGCGCCTCGCCGAGCGCAACCGGCCCGTCAAGGCGCGCACGGCGACGAAGCCGACGAAGGCCTCGCGGCGCCGTCGCCTCGACGCCAAGAAGCAGCGCTCCGCGACGAAGGACCGCCGCCGCGCGCCGGACGAGTAGGCCGCCTGAGCACGGCCGCCGGGGCACCACGCAAACACAACCCCTTTGTCATCCTGAGCCCCAGCGAAGGATCTCAGCGACGCGGTTCGGTCCCTCGTAGCCGGTGGCAGCAGGCTCCGACGTCGTGTCGAGATCCTTCGCGGGGGCTCAGGATGACAGGTTTAAAGAGCGGTGCCGGTTGCAAGCGTTCCGCCTAGACCGGGGTGCGGACGCCGGGGCGCGGACGCCGGGGCGCGGACGCCGGGGCGCGGACGCCGGGGCACTACGGAAAGACAGAATCACTGTCATCCTGAACTCGATTCAGGATCTGCCTTTTGCATTTCCTCACCGAGGCGCAGGAAGGCAAAAGGCAGATCCTGAAACAAGTTCAGGATGACATATTCTTGAGGGGGCGCTGGTTCGAAACGTTCCGACTCATCCGGGGCGCGGACGCCGGGGCGGACGCGAGTCGCAACCGTCCATCGCCCACCGCCTCGGTACCTTGCCGAACCTCACCGCCGGGCTTCCATGCGTCTCGCTGCACTTCTCGCCCTCGTCTGCCTTGCCGGGTGCTCGGCGTCGCGCCGCGGCGCTGTCGACGTGCCCGTCGCGCCTGCGTCCGAGACGCGCGCCGAGGCTGTCGCGCCGGTCGTCCGCGTCGTCGCGGGGCGGGCGGACACGCTCGCCGTGGCAGACCTGCTCGGGCCGGGCGTGGACGCCGTGTGGGGCACATCGGCGGACGTGGCCGTGCGCGGCGTCGGCGAGGGGCGCGTCGTCGTTGCGGCCCGCGAGGGCTTCTCGGGGCTGGCCGTCGTGCCGTACACCGTCGGCGGGGCACCGCGGGGGCTCGCCGTCGAGGCGGCCGTCGAGCCGGCCGTCACGTTCCGCTACGACCTCACGCCGGGCCGTCCCGCGCCGGCCGACGTTCACGTCATCGGCGGCTTCAACGACTGGAGCCGCACGGCGGACCGCCTCGCGCCCGACGGCGACGGCAGCCTAACGCTCACGCGCCCCGTCGCGCCGGGGCGCTACGAGTACAAGCTCGTCGTCGACGGCCGCGAGGTGCTGGACCCCGCCAGCCGGGACTCCACGCTCAACCCGTTCGGGGCCTACAACAACGTCCTCACAGTCGCGAACGCCGCGCCGGGCCGCCTCCGCCTCGGCGCGGCGGTGCCCGGTGCCGACCCGACCTACCTCACCCTCGCCGCCGCCCGCGAGGACGCGGCCGGAGTCGAGATCCCGCTCGTGCTCGCGCCCGACGACGTCGTCGCGCTCGTCGACAACGAGCCGCTCGGGCCGGACTTCGTCACGGCGGCCGCCGGCGCGGTGACGGTCGACCTCGCCGCCCTCCCCGCCGGGCTGCACCGGCTCCGCGTGGCCGTCCGGCAGGACGGGCTCGTCTCGCGGTGGGTCGAGGCGCTGCTGCTCGACGGGCGCGCGCTCGGTGAGCGGCAGGCCGCCCTCGACCCCGCCGAGACCGACGCCGCCGCGGCCGGCCCGTTCGTGTGGCAGGACGCGGTCATCTACCAGGTCGTCCTGGACCGCTTCCGCAACGGCGACCGCACCAACGACCGGCCCGTCGTCACGGACGGCCTGTTGCCGCCGGCCAACTACCACGGCGGCGACCTCCAGGGCCTCCTCGACGCCATCGAGGCGGGCTACTTCACCGGCCTCGGCGTGAACACGCTCTGGCTCTCGCCGGTCTACGACAACCCGCCCGGTGCCGAGCGCGAGTACCCCGAGCCGCACCGCCTCTACACGGGCTACCACGGCTACTGGCCGAGCCACCCTCGCGCGGTCGACGAACACCTCGGCGATCTGCCCCTGCTCCAGCGGACCATCGCCGCGGCCCACGCCCGCGGCATCCGCGTGCTCCTCGACATCGTCGCGCACCACGTCCACGAGTCGCACCCCTACGTCCGGGAGCACCCCGAGTGGTTCGGCCGGCTCGAGCTGCCCGACGGATCACTCAACCTGCGCCGGTGGGACGAGTACCGCCTCACGACGTGGTTCGAGCCGTACCTGCCGAGCTTCGACTTCACCGCGTCGCAGGCCGCCATCGACCGCGTCGCGGAGGACGCCGTGTGGTGGCTCCGCGAGACGCGGGCCGACGGCGTCCGCCACGACGCCGTCAAGCACGTCCCCAACACGTTCTGGCGCGCCCTCACCGCGCGCGTCCGCGACGAGGCGGACGCCGGCCGGGACATCCCGGTGTACCAGATCGGCGAGACGTTCGGCTCCTACGGGCTCGTCTCCAGCTACGTCGTGCCGGGGCAGCTGGACGCGCAGTTCAACTTCCTCCTCTACGACGCCGCCATCGCCGCCATCGCGCGCGGCGGCTCGATGCAGACGCTCGCCGACGAGATGGACCGCTCGCTGGCCGTCTACGGCCCGCTCCACCTGATGGGCAACCTCCTCGGCAGCCACGACAAGACGCGTTTCATGGCCTTCGCCGACGGCGACGTGCCGCCGGGCACCAACGAGGCCGAACTTGGCTGGGGGCCGGACGCGCCGCGGGTCGACGACGCCGCGTCGTACCGCAAGATGGAGCTGGGCCTGGCCTACCTGCTGACCACGCCCGGCGTGCCGGTCGTTTACTACGGCGACGAACTCGGGATGACGGGCGCGGCCGACCCGGACAACCGCCGCCCGATGCTGTGGGCGGACGTGGGCGACGCGCTCGCGCCGGAGCAGACGGCCCTCCGCGAGGCCGCGGCGCGCCTCGCCGCGCTCCG
>JANPJI010000007.1:0-2112 GCA_031425425.1 Rubricoccaceae bacterium | reverse complement strand
CGACGACATCGAGACCCGCTGGCAGGCCTACTGGGACGCCCACGAGACCTTCCGCCAGCCCGGCCCCGGCGACCCAGGCTTCGACGCCGCGAAGCCCGGCTTCTACGCGCTCGACATGTTCCCGTACCCCTCGGGCGCGGGCCTCCACGTGGGCCACCCCGAGGGCTACACCGCCACCGACATCGTCGCGCGGTACAAGCGGATGCGCGGCTTCAACGTGCTCCACCCGATGGGCTGGGACGCGTTCGGCCTCCCCGCCGAGCAGTACGCGATCAAGACGGGCACGCACCCGCGCGTCACGACCGACGCCAACATCACGACGTTCCGCCGCCAGCTCAAGCGCCTCGGTTTCTCGTACGACTGGGCGCGCGAGGTGGACACGACCGACCCGGACTACGTCCTCTGGACGCAGTGGATCTTCCTCAAGCTCTACGAGCGCGGGCTCGCCTACGAGTCGTTCGCGCCCGTCAACTGGTGCCCCGCGCTCGGCGCGGTCCTCTCGAACGAGGAGGTCGTGGACGGCCGGTCCGAGATCGGCGGACACCCTGTCGAGCAGCGTCCGATGCGCCAGTGGATGCTGAGGATCACGGCCTACGCGGACCGCCTGCTCGACGGCCTCGACGACCTCGACTGGCCCGCCAGCGTCAAGGAGATGCAGCGCAACTGGATCGGCCGCAGCGTGGGCGCGGAGGTGGACTTCCGCCTCGTCGGCCACGCCGAGGCGACGTTGCGCGTGTTCACGACGCGGCCGGACACGCTCTTCGGCGCGACGTACGCCGTGCTCGCCCCCGAGCACCCGCTCGTCGCCACGGTCACCACCCCCGAGCAGGCCGCCGCCGTCGAGGGGTACGTCGCCGCCACGGTGCGCAAGACCGAGCGCGACCGCATGGAGGACCGCTCCAAGACAGGCGTCTGGACCGGCGCGCACGCCGTCAACCCGGTCTCGGGCGAGAAGCTGCCCGTGTGGATCGCGGACTACGTCCTCGCCGGCTACGGCACCGGTGCCATCATGGCCGTGCCGGCCCACGACGCCCGGGACTTCGAGTTCGCGACCGCCTTCGGCCTCCCGATCCGCGAGGTCGTTGCCGGCGGCAAGACGGATGCAGACGGTGCCCTCATCGAGCCGTACACCGGCGACGGGCTGCACGTGAACTCGGACGCTTCGGGCCGCGCCGTGCCCGGCATCGCCGAGGCGGGGGTCTCGCTGAACGGGCTCGACACGGCCGCAGCCAAGACGGCCGTGCTCGCCTACCTGGAGTCCAACGGAGCGGGGCGCGCGCAGACGACGACCAAGCTCCGCGACTGGCTCTTCAGCCGGCAGCGCTACTGGGGCGAGCCGATCCCGGTCGTCCACCCCGCCGCGGGCGGCGCGCCGCGGCCGCTCCCCGCGAGCGCGCTCCCGGTCCTGCTCCCGGAGGTCGAGAGCTACGCGCCGGCCGGCACGGGCGAGTCGCCCCTCGCAGCGATCCCCGAGTGGGTCGAGGCCGTCGACCCCGAGACGGGCGAGGCCGTGCTCCGCGAGACCAACACGATGCCGCAGTGGGCCGGCTCGTGCTGGTACTACCTCCGCTTCATCGACCCGACGAACACGGGAGCACCGGTGGACCCCGAGAAGGAGCGGTACTGGATGCCCGTCGACCTGTACGTCGGCGGGGCGGAGCATGCCGTGCTCCACCTGCTCTACGCGCGGTTCTGGCACAAAGTCCTGTTCGACGCCGGGGTGGTGTCCACCGACGAGCCGTTCCGCAAGCTCGTCAACCAGGGCATGATCCTCGGCGAGGTCGAGTACACCGCCTTCCGCTACGCGGCGGACGAGCCGTTCGGCTACGTCTCCGCGGAGCACGCTGCGGAGAGCGACGAGGAGGATGTCGCCTACACAGACACGCGCGACGGGGCCGAACTCGTCGCAGTCCGTGTCCCCGAGAGCGACGTCGAGAAGCGGGGAGACGGGTTCGTGCTCCGGGAGCACCCGAATGTGCGCGTGACGAGCCGCGCGCACAAGATGTCCAAGTCCCGCGGCAACGTCGTCAACCCGGACGACATCGTGGCCGAGTACGGCGCGGACTCGCTGCGGCTCTACGAGATGTTCATGGGGCCGCTGGAGCAGGTCAA
>JANPJI010000006.1:0-1996 GCA_031425425.1 Rubricoccaceae bacterium | reverse complement strand
TCTTGTCGTTCGAGATCGTCACGACAGCGCACGTTGCGCGGTCGTCTGGAGAAGGAGGCAGCGACATGGGCGGGTAGAGAGTCGTTCGGCTCAACCCGGCCCCGGCCGTTCCGTTCCGTCGTCTCGCATCCAGTCCGGCGCGGGCGGGGCGGGCTCGCCGAACCACCGCGGCGGGTCCCAGCCCCGCCCGCCGAGCGGGTGGCACCGCGCGATCCGCCACGTCGCGAGGAGGCCGCCGCGGAGCACGCCGTAGGTCGAGAGCGCTTCGACGGCGTACTGCGAGCACGTCGGCGTGAAGCGGCACGAGGGCGGCGACAGCGGCGAGACGGTCCGCTGGTACCACCGGACGGCCGCGACGAGCGCGCGCCGCGGCGCGAGCCACAACGTGCGCCCGGGCGTGGAGCCGCTGGTGGGGGCGTCGGCCATCAGTCGCCGGCGATGAGCGTCTGGAGCTTCCACACGCCGGCCTCGTCGGGGAAGAACGTCGCCCGGTAGTCGACGGGGCGCATCGCGGCCGCAGCGGGGACGAACGCCGCGGTCCCGTCGGGCAGTCGGACCGCCTGGAAGCCGCCGGCGGGCGGCTCGGTCGCGGACAGGATCGCGTGGCTGACGAGCGCCGCGACGGCAGCCGTGTCGGAGGGCGCGACGCGCCCCTCGACGCGCTCGCCGACGACGGCGACGTGCGAGAACACGTCGACGCTGTCGGGCCACGCGCCGAACACATACGGCACGGTCACCGCGCCGTCCTCCTCGACGCTGCCGGCCTCGAGAAGCCGGCCCATCACGGTCCACAGCGTCTCGCCGCCGGGGGGCGTGCCCGCGAACCACATCGCGCGGAGCCCGTCCGGGCCGCCCGCGTCGTCGCCGAACGACAGCCGCGCGCCCTCACCGACGGTGGCGACGAACGCGGCCGTGTCGCGGCGAGCGACGACGGCCCGGAGCGAGTCGCGGAAAGCGGCGAAGCCCGGATTCGCTGCGCCGTCGTCGACGGGAAGGAAGGTGCCGTCGACGACGGCGGCTTCGGGGGTGCGGTCGGTGCAGCCGGTGAGCGCGGCGGCGGTCAGGGCGAGGAAAAACAGAGGGCGCATCGGGGCCGGGCGGGTGTTGGGGAGACGTACGCACCAGCGCGCCCGCAGGCTTCACGATGCCCGTGCGCATTTCCCGCGATCTCGCGCTCCGGCCGGCTCCCGGTCCGCGCGAGCGAGTTGGACCCCGCTCATCCGCCACGCTGCCTCGTGCCGTTTACCGCCTCCGACGCCCGGCCCCTCCTCGACGCTGCCCGCTTCGACGCCGACGGGCTCGTCGCCGCCGTCGCCCAGGACGACGCGACGGGCGACGTCCTCATGCTCGCCTACATGAACCGCGAGACGCTCCGCCAGACGCTCGAAACGGGCGTGATGACGTACTGGAGCCGCTCGCGGCAGAAGGTCTGGGTCAAGGGCGAGACGAGCGGGCACGTCCAGAACGTCCGCTCGGTGGCGGTGGACTGCGACGGCGACGCGCTCCTGTTCCGCATCGAGCAGGTCGGCGGGGCCGCCTGCCACACCGGCCACCGGTCCTGCTTCTACCGCGCCGTCGCCGCCGACGGCGCGCTCGCGACGGCCGGCGAGCCGGTCGTGGACCCCGCGGCGCTCTACAGGCGCTAGCCGAGGCTCGGGACGCCCGGCGGGCCTGACGGTCCCACGGGCACCCGCCCGCTCCTGTCGGGGACGAGCCGCTCGAGCGCCCGGGCGATGTGGCCCGTGAACGGCAGCACGAGCGCGACGCCGGCCACGTTGAACGCGACCTGCGCGACGGCGATCTGCCGCTCGACGCCGTCGCCGCCGAGCGCCTGCCCCAGCGCCGCGAGCTGCGCGGCGAAGACGATGCCGACCGCGGCCGTCCCCAGGTTGAAGCCGAGGTGGAACAGGCCCGTCCGCACGGCCTCGCGCGAGCGCCCGACCGAGGCCAGCAGCGTGTCCACGCACGTCCCGATCTCGGCTCCGAGCATCATCGC
>JANPJI010000005.1:0-2244 GCA_031425425.1 Rubricoccaceae bacterium | reverse complement strand
GGGCGCCGAGGGCCGGGGTGTCGTCGAGGAGGGCGCGGAAGTCGGGCCGGTCGAGGTACGCCTTCGAGAGCGCGTCGTCGGCCGAGTAGCCGCTGGGGTCGTCGGGGTCGCTCATCGCGTCCAGTTCGACGCGCCCGCCGTCCGGGCTGGCGACGGTGACGGCGTAGCCCTGGCGGACGAAGGCGTCGTAGGGATGGACCAGCTCGGAGGCCCAGAAGCCGACGGGGCCGCCGAGGGTGGCCGAGGTCGCCGGGTTCGAGACGACCATCAGGACGTGCTTGCTCATCGCTGTTCTAGAACGGCTTGCGTGGATAGATCGGGGCTCATAATATGGGGAGCCCGCTCTCTCCCCGGCAAGAACGCACGTCAAAGTGCGATACTACCCGAACGGTACGTATGGCGACCTTCACCTTCCACGCCCACTCGTCCTCGTGCCCCGTCGAGCTGTGCCTGGGCACCATCGGGAGCAAGTGGGCCGCGCTCGTCCTGTGGCACCTCCGCGACGGCACGCTCCGCTACTCCGAGCTGCGCCGCCGCCTCTCCGGCGTCTCCCACAAGATGCTGGCGCAGCGCCTGCGCGAGCTTGAGGCCGACGGGCTCGTCCATCGGACGGTCTACCCCGTCGTCCCACCGAAGACCGAGTACGCGCTGACCGAGGAGGGAAAGCGCCTGATCCCGGCTCTGCTCGCCATGCAGCAATGGGGACTGGCGTACAAGGAGGGCTAACCCGACGGCGTCCTAACCCGCCGCCGCCCCGGACGGCCCGGCTGGCCCAGTGCTATGGCTTACTCTCCCGGCCGTACGGCCACTGAGCCGCGATCTGTAAGTCTGCAACTTATCCCTTTCGCCAGAGCCGAACCGTTGGCGCAGACAGCCCCACACGACAGGCTCCTCCAAGCGGCCGCCCGGTGGGCGGAGGCCCCCAGCGAGGCCTGGGCCGACCTCCGGTCGTCGTTCGCCGAGCGGGCCTACTCGAAAGGCGAGCACCTCGCGCGCTCCGGTGACCCGCTCCGGGACGTGTTCTTCGTCGCGAGCGGGCTCCTCCGGCTCTACTACACCGACGGCGAGGGCCGGGAGTGGAACAAGGCGTTCACTCCGGAGGGCGGCTTCGCCGGGTCCGTCGCCTCGGGCCTCCTCGGCGTCCCGGCCCCCTACGCCGTCCAGGCCCTCGAGCCGTCGGTCGTCCTCGCGGCCGGGTGGGACACGCTCGAAGCGCTCTACGAGCGGCACCCCCCGCTCGAACGCCTCGGCCGGCGGCTCGCCGAGCGGATCGTCGTCAAGAAGGAGCTCCGCGAGCGGGCGTTCCTCGAGCTCAACGCGACGGCGCGCTACCGGGCGTTCGTCCGGGACGAGCCGGCTCTCCTCGCTCGGCTCCCGCTGTACCACGTGGCCTCCTACGTCGGGGTCACCGAGGTCTCGCTCTCGCGCATCCGTGGCCGCCTCGCACGGGCCGGGACGGACAGGGAGGGTGTCTCCGGCGCGTCGTAGGGGAGGCCGTTCTTATCCGCTGTTAAGGCGCCCGCAAGAGCGTCTGGGAGACTTTGGACCATGCCCCCGCTCGTCCCCCGTCTCGCCCGGTTTGCCGAGCGGTCCGCCGACCGCCCGGCCTACCCCGTCCTCGTCGGGGCCGTCGCGGCGGCCGACTACTTCGTCCCCGGAGCGCCGTCGAACGCCGTCCTCGTCGCGGCCGTGCTCCCGCGCCCGGCCCGATGGCGCGCGCTCGGCCTCGCGTTCGCCGTCGGGGACGCCATCGGGGCGACGCTACTGGCCACCATCGTCGTGCTCGTCGGGGACCCCGTCGCCGCGTGGATCGGGGGCGCGGAGGCCGCACCGCTCTGGACTCGAACCGCCGGGTACGTCGAGGCCTACGGGCTCTTCGCGCTGGCCGCTTTAGCCGTAACCCCGCTTCCTGCCCGGATCGCCACGGCCGTCCTCGCGCTCGCCGGGACGCCGCCGCTCTTGATCGGGGCCGTCGTCCTCGCCGGCCGGCTCGTGGCGTACCCCGCCGTCGCGTTCGTGGCCGCCCGCGCCCCGTCGTCCCTGATGCGCGTCGGGCCGCTCGCCCGCGCCCTGTGCCAGCGCCTGATGCGCCCGCCCCCGCCCCCAGTCCGCCCCTAGACCGATGAACCTGTCCGGCCGCTCCGTCCTGGTCACCGGCGCCACGTCCGGCGACGGCCACGCGCTCGCCCGGGCCCTCGCCGAGCGCGGGGCCCACGTCGTCGTCCACGGCCGCGACCCCGACCG
>JANPJI010000004.1:0-4938 GCA_031425425.1 Rubricoccaceae bacterium | reverse complement strand
CGACGATCGCGCCCAGCCCTGCGCCGGCGAGGGCGTCCGCGATGAGGTCGAGGTCGGCGCGGTACGCTGCGGCCGTGTACGACGCCCGCGCGTCGGGCGCAGCGATGAGCGCGTCTAGGCGCTCGACGATCTGCATGAGCTTCAGGCGGACCGGCTCGTGCGCGTTCTGCCGCCACCGGCGCTCGTCGAGCGGGGCCGCCCCGCGGTCTGCGTCGACGCTCTGGCGGAGCGCCTCGGGGAGGTCGGCCTGCTGGTCGCTCACCGACAGGACGAGCCGGAGCGCGTCGCACGCGCGGCGGTGCAGGCGGAGCGCGTCGTCGCGGTGCGCGCGAAACGTCCACGCGGTCACGTCGGGCGTGACGTTGGGGTTGCCGTCGCGGTCGCCGCCGATCCACGACCGCAGCCGGAGCACGTCCGGCACGGCCACATCCGCGTCGTAGACGTCCAGAAAGGCGCGTTTCAGGTCGGCGTGGATGCGCGGGACGGTGTCCCAGATCGTCGTCGCGGCGAAGTAGAGCCCGTGGCGGACCTCGTCGCGGACAGTGACCTCGGACGGGCGGACCTCGTCGGTGGTCAGCAACAGGCGGAGCCGGTTCTCGACCTCGGCCCGCGTCTCGTCGGCTTCGTCCGGCGTCAGAACCCCCGACGTGAGCGCGTCCAGCCCGGCTGCGGCGGCCTGCTGGTGGAGCAGGACCGTCCGTCGCCGCGCCTCGGTCGGGTGCGCGGTGAGCGTGGGCTGGATGTCGAGGCGGCCGACGAGCGCGAGCGCCGCATCGGCATCGTAGCCCGTGTCGCGGAGGTGGGCGACAGCCTGGGCGATGGACTCGGCGCGCGGCGCGCCGTCTGCCCGCATCGCCCGCTCGCGGTTGACGCGCACGATCTCGATCTGCTCGGCCTTGTTGACGAGGTGGAAGCCCGCCGTGAGCGTCCGCACGACGGCCAGCAGCTGCTCCGTCGGGGCGTCGGCGAGGCGCGCCGCGACGGCGTGGAACCCGTCCGGCCCGTCCGCGCGGACGGCCGCAAGCAGGTCGCCGAGCAGCGCGGCCGCCTCGGGTCCGTACCGCTCGAACGCGACGCGCCCGACGAGGCACTCGACGAGCGCGACGCGCTGCGCGAGCGCCTCGGAGAGGCCCGCGGCGTGGGCCGCGGCCAGGGCCGCCTCGAAGGCGGGGTCGGAGTCGTCGGGCGGGAGGTCAGACATCGGAGAGGGGGCGGCAGTCGGCCGGAGGGTACGACGGGCGGGAGAGGCCCCGTTGGACGCCGTACTCTCACGCCTCGCCCTCGCCCGTTCCGACAATGCCCGCTCCGCTCGCCCTCGCCGCCGCGCTCGCCCTCGCCCTCTGCGCTAGCCCGGCTCCCCGCGACGCCTCGACACACAACGCCTCGGAGCGTCCCGCCGCCGCGTTGCCCGACACGACCGTCGCCGCCCGGGCCGCCCGTCTCGTCGCCGAGGCAGCCGTTGTGGACACGCACATCGACACGCCGGACCGGCTCCGGACTGAGCTCTGGGAGGACGTCGGCGTGCGGACCATGCGCGGCCACTTCGACTATCCGCGCGCCCGGGCGGGCGGGCTCGACGTGGCGTTCATGTCGATCTACGTCCCGGCCCGTCTCCAGGAGGAAGGCGGCGCGCGCGCCTACGCCGACGCCCTCATCGACACCGTCGAGGCGATCGTGCGGCGCGCGCCAGACCGCTTCGCGCTCGTCACGAGTGTCGCCGAGGCGACGGCGATTGCGGGAACCGACCGCGTCGGGCTCGCGCTCGGCATCGAGAACGGGGCCGCGCTCGAAGGCGACGTCGCGGCCGTGCGCCACTTCCGCGACCGCGGCGTGCGCTACATCACGCTCACGCACTCGCGCCCGAACGACCTCTCGGACCCGTCGTACGGGACCGCGCGGCCCCACGGCGGGCTCTCGCCGCTCGGCGAGCGCGTCGTGGCCGAGATGAACCGCCTGGGCGTGATGGTGGACGTGTCGCACCTCTCCGACGCCGCCTTCGACGACGTGCTCCGCGTGTCGCGCGCGCCTGTCGTCGCCACCCACTCGTCGGCGCGGCACTTCACGCCCGGCTGGGAGCGCAACCTCGACGACGCCCGCATCCGCGCGCTCGCCGCGGCCGGCGGCGTGATCCAGATCAGCTTCGGGTCCATGTTCATCACGCCCGCCTACCAGGCGGCGCTGAGCGTGAGCAACCCCGAGCCGCCGCGCGGGACCGTCGCGGACGTGGCGGACCACATCGACCACGTCGTGGGCCTCGTCGGCGCGGACCACGTCGGCATCGGGTCCGACTACGACGGCGTGCCGAGCGTGCCGGTCGGGCTGCAGGACGTCTCGACGTACCCGGCGCTCGTCGCCGAACTGCTTGGGCGCGGCTACGCCGAGGGCGACGTGCGGAAGCTGCTCGGCGAGAACCTGCTCCGCGTCTGGCGCGAGGTCGAGCGCCTCGCCGCGGCGGAATAGGTCACGCCGCGCCGAGCGCCGCACGCAGCGCGTCCGGGAAGGCGCTCGTTCGCGCCTCGCGGCGCCCGGCCGCCTCCGCGAGCTGCGCCGCCGTGCCGACGACGACGAGTGGGACAGAGACGGCGTCCGTCGCGCCTCTCGCTCGCGTGACGGCTGTGTACGCCAGCTCACGCGTGAGCCGCCCCGCCTGCGGGCTCGCCCCGGCGGGCAGCACGACCACGATGCGGTCGAACTCGGAGCCCTGGCTTTTGTGGACCGTCGTCGCCCACGCCGTCTCATGCTCGGGCAGCAGCCCGACGGGCACCTCGCGCAGCGCCCCACCGATTCCCTCCGGTCCGGGTTCACCCGGCGCGCCCTCGAACACCACGACGGGCGGCCCGTCGCGGCGCGTCCACACGACGCCGACGTCGCCGTTGTAGAGCGCCCGGTCGTGGTCGTTCGCCGTCACGAGGACCGGCCGGCCGTGGACGAACGGGCCGGCTGGCGCCAGTCCCTCGGCGACGAGGCGCGCCTCGACGAGCCGGTTGAGCGCATAGACGCCGCGGCGCCCGCCGCGCGTCGGCGCGAGCAGGCGGAAGGCGCCGGCGAGGCGGAGCGCCGCGGCCGGGTCGGTCGCCTCGCACAGCGCCGTGGCGTGCGGGCGGACGTGCGCCCACACGGCGGCGTCCACTTCTCGGGGAGTCGCGTCGGCCCCTTCGAGCGCCACGTCCGTTGCTACGTCGAGTGCAGCGAGGACGGCGGGCGCGTCGCCGTCGCGGAGCGCGCGGGCGAGCGCGCCGAGGCCCGAGGCGTCGGCGTAGCGATACGTCCGCTCCAGCCGAACGACGGCCGCGCCGAGTGGCGACGCAGGCTCGGGCACGCCGGGCAGACCGAGCGCGGCGCAGAACGCGGAGAAGCCGCTGGTCCCGGGCGCCATGTGGGTCTCGGCGACGGCGCAGACGTCGCCGAACACGGCCCCGGCCTCGACGCTCGGGAGCTGGTCGCGGTCGCCGAGGAGGACCAGCCGCGCGCCGGGCCGCAGGGCCGCGACGAGGGCCGCGAACAGGCCGAGGTCGATCATCGACGCCTCGTCCACGACGACGACGTCGGCCGCGACCGGGCGCTCGGCGTCGCGCCCGAAGCGCCGCCGCGACGGCGAGACGTCGAGCAGTCGGTGGATCGTCGTCGCACCGGTCGGGAGGGTCGCGCCCGCCTCGCCGAGCGCGTCCCGGACAGCCCCGGGCAGGCGCTCGGCACCGTCGGCGACGGACGTGCCGAGGCGGTGCGCGGCCTTGCCCGTCGGCGCGGCGAGAGCGATGCGGAGGCCGGGACGGGCGGTGAGCAGCAGCGCGAGCAAGCGGACGACCGTCGTCGTCTTCCCCGTGCCGGGACCGCCCGCGACGACGGCGAGGCGGTGCCGCAGCGCGCCCGCCGCCGCGACGGCCTGCCGGTCGTCGGCGTCGGCCCCCGGAAAGAGGGCGCCGAACACGGCCGCGAGGTCCGCCGGGTCGGCGACCGGATCGGGCGCGGCGACGAGGCCCGCGAAGGCGGCGGCGAGGCCGGCTTCGGCCGCCCGGTCACGGCCGAGCTGGACGCGCCCGGCGGCGTCGATCACGAGCGGCAGGACGGCCGTCGCAGCACCGCCTGGGCCGTCGCCCGCCGACGACACGGCCGGGCTCGCGTGGAGTGCCGCGGCCCACGCCGCGGGCTCGGGAAGCCGGACCGTCGTTCCCGGAAACGTCTCGCCGCCCCATGCGGCGAGGTCGAGCGCGCTGTGTCCCTGCCGGCGGACGACGGACACGAGCGCAGCGGCGAGCGCGAGCGAGCGTCCCCGCTCGGGGTCCGCACTCGCCACGACGCGCGCGAGCGCCACGTCGAGCGCCGACGTGTCGTCCGACTCGGCGAGGGCGTCGAACAGCAGGGCGTCGGCGGACTCGGTCATCGGGGCGCCTGCGATTCCAGCAGGGCGGCGTCGAGCGCCTCGATGAGTGCCCGCGGCGGCCGCTCGACGTCGAACCCGGTCGCCGGGCCGCCGGGTTCGCCGACGCCGCGGAGAAAGACGTACGCGATCCCTGCGACGTGGCGGTCGTAGTCGTACGCCGCACCGAGGCGCGCGCGGAGGTGGCGGTGCAGCCCGAGCACGTACAGGTGCGACTGCAGGAGGTAGTGGTGCGACGCCATCGTCTGCGCCATCGCCTCGGGGCCGTAGTGCGCCGCGGTCGGGCCGAGCCAGTTGGATTTCCAGTCGAACAGGGCCACACGGACGTCGCCTCCCGGTTCGGCCAGCGGGCACTCCGCCACGAAGTCCGCCGAGCCGACCAGCAGGCCGTCCGCCTCGGCCGGGCTCATCCGAGCCACGCGCGCGGCGTAGGCGCGGAGGCGGTCGTCGCCGTGGGTGGCGAACACGTCCGCGATGGCGTTCGGGGCGACGCGGCGGAGCGGCAGCACGAACGTCCACTCGGTGTCGCGGCGCTGCGCGTCGGCCGGGAGGTCCATCAG
>JANPJI010000003.1:0-3211 GCA_031425425.1 Rubricoccaceae bacterium | reverse complement strand
GTGGAACGCGATGCCCGCGACGCCGCTCTGCGTCGCCGAGAGGTACGGCTGCACGACAGCCGTCGCGGCCCCGAAATAGTCCGCCACGCGCTCGTCGGGGATGTAGTCCGCGTCGAACCGGACCGCGTCGCCGAGGGGCGCGGCCTGCGTGCGGAGCGCGGCCTCGTCGCCGTAAAACTCGCCGGCCACGACGAGGCGCACGCCGGGCACGCGCGCCGCGACGCCCGGCATCGCGTCCAGCAGCACACCGATGCCCTTGTACCGGCGCACGAACCCGAAGAACAGCAGCACGGGCGCATCGGCGGGCAGACCGAGGCGTCCCCGCGCCTCGTCCCGGTCCACGGCCTCGCCGAAGTGGTCGTACGCCGGGTGCGCGGCCATTCGGACAGGCACGCGCACCCCGAGGCGCTCGATGTCCGCCCGGACGCCCGCGCTCATCGCGACGAGCGCGTCGGCGGCTCCGAGCGCGTACCGCGCGAGCGGCCGGTCGAGCGGCCCCGCCTCGTGCGGGAGCGCGTTGTGGACCACCACCACGACGCGGACGCCGCGGCCCCTGAGGGCGCGGGCGAGCGCTCCGAGCGCCGGGGCGACGAACGGCATCCAGTAGTGCAGCACGGCCACGTCCGTGCCGGCCTCGGCGATGCGCCGCGCCGTTCGCGCCCACGTCCGCGGATCCAGCGTGTCCAGCAGGCGATCCGCCCGGGGCACGCCGGCGGGGGCCGGGCCACCGTCGAGCTGCGTCTTGCCGGGGAACAGGCGCGCCGGGTACTGCCGCGAGAACGTGACGGCACGGACCGTATGCCCGCGCGCGACGAGGCTCCGCGCCATCGAGGCGGCAAAGTGCGCGATGCCCCCGCGGTACGGCCACAGGGGAGCGACGAGCGCGACGCGGAGTGGAGGCATGAGGAGACGCAGGAAGCGGGAACGCAGGAATGCAGGAACGCAAGATCCTTCACCGCCTGTGCTCCCTCATCGCCTGCGCTCCTGCACGCCTGCGCGCCTGGTCCGCCGCGGCGACGATGGAACGGAGCGGTGCGTGCGGGTTACAATTCGGCGGACGGTTCGCCTTGGCGGCGGGTCTGGCCCGGCCCTCGTCTGCGCCTCGTCCGCCGCCCACGCCCCACCCCGATGCGCTCGTTCTCCGCCCTCCTGCTCGCCCTCACCGTCGCCGCCCTGCCCGTCCGGGCGCAGGAGTCGGCGATCGTCGTCACCGCGCTCCCGGTGCTCGAGATTCCGGCCGTGCCGGAGTTGGGTGGCGCGACGGTCGGCCGGACGGCCGCCGACGCGCGGGCCTTCCTCCAGAACCCCGCGGCGCTCGCGCTCGCGCCGGCCGGGCAGGCCGCCGCCGGCACGCCCGATGCGACGTGGTTCGGCGAGAACCGCTTCGGGGCGACGGCGGCGACGTGGACGCGCCGCACCGGCCGCGTCGCACTCGGGGCCGGGCTCGCCCGGGGCACGCTCAGCGCCGACGCCCGCACGCTCGCCGACGGGACGCCGATCGACCCTACGGACCGCTACCACGCCCTCGGCGCGTCGGTCGCGACGACCGGGGCCGTCCGCGTCGCGCTCGGGGCCACGGCCCGCTACATCACCTCGACGGACACGCCGGTGTACGACGGCACCCGCTTCACGGTGGGCCGCCTCCGCGGCGTCACGGCCGACGTGGGCGCGCTCGTCACGGCCGATGTCGCCGCTCTCGCCGGCCGCCCGCGCCTCGGTGCCCTCACGCCCGCCCTCGACGTCTCGGCGGGATACGCGCAGACCCACCTCGGCGGGCAGGTCAAATACTCGGGCTTCGCCGCGGAGGCGCTCCCGCGGACCGGCGCGCTCGGATGGAGCGCCCGGACCGGCATTGACCTCGCCGTCGGCGGGCGGGCGCTGCGCCTCGTCGAGGCTGAGGGCGCGTTCCAGGCCGAGCGCCGGCTCGCCCGTCAGGAAGGCGTCCGGACAACGTTTGCCCCGCTCACGGGCGGCACGTCCCTTTCCAGCGCCCTTGCAGGCTCGGGTGACGACGCCACGACGGGCCGCCGCGGGTTCCGCCTCGGCCTCGCCGAGACGCTCTCGATCGCGTGGGGCCGCTTCGACGGCGGCGGCTACCGAGACGTCGCCACGCGCAGCGTCGAGGTTCGCACGGCCGGCGCGTTCGCGTTCGCCGCGACGCGCCTCGCGCACGGCCCGCTCACCGACGCGCTCCGCCGGGCCGACCTGCGCGTCGGCCGGACGACCGTCTTCGCCGGCACACCCGATGCTGCGACGCGGACCACAGTCTCGCTCGTCATCGGCCGCTGACGCCGAAGAGAAATCGCCGACGGCCGGACACGGTATACGGTGCGGCTCGCCACCCGGCGGGCGGCACCGTTTCCGTTTCAATACGACGGTCGGCAACGGAAGACGTTCGGTTCGCACATACGTAACCTCCCGATTCCTCACCGCCGGACTCCATGCAGGTCGACGACACGACGGACGCCCCGATCACGATCCGTGACATGGTGCGGATGAGCACGCGCCTGAGCGGGCGCGAGCGCGCCGGCGTGGTCCACCGCATGATGGCGACGCTGCGCGAGACGCGCACGGACGGCCTCCAGCAGCGCGAGATCCTGAGCCCGCCCGGCCGCGAGGCGGTCGTCCGCGACCACCACGGGGTGGTCCGGACGATGCGCATGTTCGGGGCCAACAACTACCTCGGCTTCGCGACTCACCCCGTCGTGATAGAGCGCGTCCGGCAGGCCGTGAGCGAGCACGGCGCGGGCGTCGGCGGGCCGCCGCTGCTCAACGGGTACACGCGGCTGCACCGCGAGCTCGAAGAGCGCCTCGCGGCCTACGAGCACCAGGAGGAGGCGCTCCTCTACGGCAGCGGCTACGCGGCCGGGCTCGGCGTGATGAGCGCGTTCCCCTCGCGCCGCGACGTGGTCTACTTCGACGCCCACAACCACGCCTGCTTCCTCGACGGCATGAAGCTCGGCGGCGTCGCCTCGCGGCCGTTCCCGCACAACGACCTCGCCGCGCTCGACGCGGCCCTCGCGGCGCACCCCGACGGGCCGGGCGACGCCATCGTCGCCATCGAGGGCGTGTATTCGATGGAGGGCGACCCGGCTCCCCTCGACCTCATCGTGCCCCTCGCCAAGCGCCACGGTGCCCTCGTCGTGCTCGACGACGCGCACGGCACGGGCGTCGCCGGCCCCGGCGGACGCGGCTCGGCCGTGAAGTACGG
>JANPJI010000002.1:0-1571 GCA_031425425.1 Rubricoccaceae bacterium | reverse complement strand
CGGTACTGCTCCTCGACGTATGTCCGGAAGCGGGAGGCCCCTTCGAGTGCAAGGGCTTCGTTGCGCCGGTTGAGGTCGTCAACGTAAAAGTTGGCGATCTGGGCGGCACGGCGCGGGGACTCGTCGAGGACCGTGATGGCGAGTGCGTCGTCCTCCATGTCGACCTCAATCACCGTGTTCGTGCTGAGCTGCTCGATCGCTGCGCCAACGGGGTCCGGGCGCTCTTGCGTCTCGTAGACCTCGACGAGATCTACCCGCGCGACGATCGTGTCGCGCATCGACCGGCTGTCGAGGATGGCGAGATAACGCCCGTAGTCGCCACCTCCACTGCCGCCAAGGAGGGAGGAGGCGACGGGCGAAAGGTCGCCGATCAGGGCACCGATGCCGCCCCCGCCTCCGCCCTCCGGCGGAAGCACACGGGTCGTAGACGAGAACTCCTCGGGGATCGACAGGCTGTAGGCAACGGACCCAGCGGCGGCAAGCACGGTGACGACCGCAATCATCCACCGGCTCCGGTGGAGCGCCGCGAGGCCGCTCCAGAGTGCTCGTGAGGCAATCTCCCGGCGCTCCTGGTCCGACGGCTCGCCGGGGTAGGGACGCGCGAGATCAACCGCGTCCGTCGCGTGGAGCGGAGCCGGACCGTCGCCTGAGGGCGCGTCGACCTCGATCTGGGGGGCTGGGCGAGGCGTGCGCATCAATTGTTGACGGCCTGAACCGTGAAGTAGGCGATCACGACGGACGTGACCGTCCCGGCAACGCCGAGAAGCGTCTGGATCAGCTGGTACCTCGACTGTCGCCGGTCGCGGGCGTCGTCGCGGGCGTCCTGGCGCTCCTGGAGCGCAAGCTGGGCGAACTCGGCCGTGTCCGGCGACGGGAGGCTGTTCACGAACACGGCGTCGCCAGGGAGTACGGGGGTACCGACGCCCTCGGCAAGCTGCCCGCTCGCCGCATCGACCACGTAGACGCCGGCCGCCGTCGTGCCGAGCCCGCCGGCCGCGGTGACGTAGTCCTGTGCCGTCGCGCCTGGCAAATACGGGACGTAGCCTCCGCGCAGCACGCGCCCGTACACGCGCACGAGGCCGTAGTCGAAGGGCACCGTCAGCACGTCCCCGCCGCGGAGCGGGACGGACTGGACACCGGAGACCGCCGCCTCGGGATTGAGCGAGACGCGCGGCGTGCGCTGCGTCTGGCGTACGAAGAACTGCCGCCCGAAGAGGCCGCCGAGCAGGTCCGACTCGACGGACACATCGGGCGTGACCGACTCGTCTGCGCCCACCTGCGACTCGGAGACCGGCCGGACCACCTCCTCCCGCGACGGCCGCTCGAGGTAGGCTCCGCGCAGGAGCGCGTCGTCGCGGAGGCCGCCGGCCATCGCGACGAGCGCGTCGAGCGTCGTCTCGCCCTCAACGATCGGGTAGGCACCCGGATACCGGACGGCCCCGTTCACCTGCGCGCGGTCCGCGTCGGGCTCGGCCGGGACGGCGTAGATCTGGTCGCGTGGGCGGACGTCAAGGCTGCCCGACTCGGCGTAGGTCACTTCGCGCGTCTCGGACGCGCCCGCGGCACCGGGC
>JANPJI010000001.1:0-4330 GCA_031425425.1 Rubricoccaceae bacterium | reverse complement strand
CCGACCTCGTCGCACACGGCCGCTCGGCCGCCGACGTCGCGCACCTGCTCACCATGGCCGGCCTCGAGGTCGAGGGCGTCGAGCGGACCGGGCCGACGTTCGAGGGCGTCGTCGTCGGGCGCGTGCTCGATGCGCAGCCGCATCCGGGCGCAGACCGCCTGCGCGTCTGCCAGGTCGACATCGGTGCGGGCGAGCCCGTCCAGATCGTCTGCGGCGCACCCAACGTGGCTGCGGGCCAGACCGTCCCGGTCGCGACCGTCGGGACCGTCCTGCACCTGCCCTCGCGCGACGTGCCGGGCGAGACGGCCGAGATCACGATCAAGCAGTCCAAGATCCGGGGCGAGTCGTCCGAGGGCATGATCTGCGCCGAGGACGAGCTGGGGATCGGGACGAGCCACGACGGCATCCTCATCCTGGACGCCGACGGGCCGGACGCCGCGCCGGGGACGCCGTTCGCGGCGTACCTCGACGCGCGAGGGCAGCGCGGCGGCGACGCCCTGCTGGACGTCAACGTGACGCCCAACCGGCCCGACGCGACGAGCCACATCGGCGTCGCCCGCGACGTGGCGGCCCTCACGGGGCGGCCTCTCACGCTGCCGGCTGTGGAGATTCCCGCCGCCGGTGCGCCGTTCCCCGTCGCCGTGACAGTCGAGGACGGGTGCCCGCGCTACGTCGCTCTCATCGTCGAGGGCGTGACCGTCGGGCCGAGCCCGGCGTGGATGACAGTGCGCCTCGCCGCGATCGGCGTGCGGTCGGTGAACAACGTCGTTGACGTGACCAACTACGTGCTCCACGAGACGGGCCAGCCGCTGCATGCCTTCGACCTCGACCGCCTCGCCGGCCCCGAGATCGTCGTCCGCCGCAGCCGCGCCGGCGAGCGCATCGAGACGCTGGACCACGTGACCCGCGAGATCCCCGAGGGCACCCTCGTCATCGCCGACGCCGCGGCACCGGTCGCGATCGCGGGCGTGATGGGAGGGGCCGGCTCGGAAGTGACGGCGGCCACGACGCGCGTCCTGATCGAGTCCGCCGTGTTCGACCCGCCGAGCGTCCGCCGCGCCTCGAAGCGCCTCGGCCTGTCTACGGATGCCTCGTACCGGTTCGAGCGCGGCGTGGACGAGACGGGCTGCCTGCGCGCCGCCGCGCGTGCCGCGGCGCTCCTGGCCGACGTCGCGGGCGGCCAATTCGCGCCGGGCGTCGCCGACGTCGTCTCGGCCCCGTACGTGCCGCGCACGACGACGCTGCGGCTGTCGCGCGTCGCCCGCATCCTGGGGGTGGCCGTCCCCGCAGACGAGGCGCTGCGCCTGCTCGCCGCCATCGGCTTCGAGACGACGCCCGCCGACGAGAGCGACACGGTTTCCGTCGTCATCCCGCCGTGGCGGCCGGACGTCGCTCGCGAGATCGACGTCGTCGAGGAGGTCGCGCGGCTCGTGGGGCTGGACCGGCTGCCGTCCGTGACGAGCGTCCCGGTCGCGCTCGCGCCCGTCCCCGAGGACTCGCTCGCGGGCATGCTGGACCGCGCCCGGCGGCGCCTCGCCGTGCTCGGCTTCCACGACCTCGCCACCAACTCGCTCGTCTCCGCTGCGACCGCCGCCGCGTATGCCGACGCGTCGTGGACCGGCCACGGCCGGGCCGTCGTTGAGACGCTCAACCCGATCTCGCAGGAGATGGCCGCCTTGCGTCCGAGCCTGCTGCCCGGCCTCGTCCAGGCCGCGGCCTACAACGCCGCCCGCGGGGCGACGGCGCTCCGCCTCGTCGACGTCGGCCACGTCTACGCCCGCGCCGACGCAGACGAGGCGACGACGGTGGACGGCTACCACGAGCACGCCGCAATCGGGCTCGCCCTCTTCGGCACGGCCGAGCGGCAGTCGTGGGACCGCCCCGCCCGCGCCGCGGATTTCTTCGACCTCAAGGGCCTCGTCCTCGACGTGCTCGCCGACGCGGGCGTGGCCGACGTGGAGGAGACGGCGCACCCCGAGCCGGCAGGCGTCGCGGCGTACCGGCTCGTGCTGTCGTCGGGCGGCGTGCGCGTGGGCGTCGTCGGCCGCCTGTCCGATGCGCTCGCCGAGGCGGCAGGCCTCCGCGGCGAGCTGTTCGTGGCCGAGCTCGACGGGCCGGCCGTCGCCTCCGCTGCGACGCGCGGCGCGGTCGTGCGGGTTCAGGCCATCTCGCGGCACCCGGCCGTCGAGCGCGACGTGGCCGTCGTCGTACCCGAGGGTACGGCCGCCGGCCCGCTCCTCTCGACGATCCGGCAGGCGGGCGCGCCGCTCCTGCTGGACGCCCGCCTGTTCGACGTCTACCGTGGCGACCGCATCGCCCCCGGCATGCAGAGCCTCGCGTTCGCGCTCCGCTTCGGGGCGGACCGAACGCTTCGCGACGCCGAGGTTGACGGGCGCGTCCGGCGCGTCGTCGCCGCGCTCGAACGCGAGCACGGGGCTGCGCTCCGGTAGAGCGGGAGCAAATGCGCGCATCCGGGCGTGAGACAACGGAACGTCTATCTTCGCCTGTCCCTCGCCCCGCTCTCCTGATGGAGCCCGACGCAACGTCCCGGCCGGCTGCCCCGCCGCCCACCGAGTGGCGGGCGCTCTCGCGGCTGCGCGAGCGCGTCGAGGAGGCGGCTCGGGAGATCGAGCGGCTCCGATCGCACAACGCCGCTCTCGCTGGCCGCGTCGCCGAGTTGCAGACCCGGGTCGGCGGAGACGAGGCGCTCGCGCTTCCCGGCGGGGCCGACCCCGCCGCACTCCGCGCCAAGATCCAGGGCTTCATCGACGCCATCGACGAGGTCCTCGCGGCACCTGAGTCGCTGGATGCCGACGACGCAGACCTCGACGCGGACCGGGCGGCGGATGTCACCGTGCACGACCCGGCCCCATGAGCGAGCCCACGCCAATTCCGATCCGCGTCCGGATCCTCGACCGCGACTACCCGCTCCGCGTCGCCCCGGGCGACGAGGACTACACGGTCCACCTCGCCCAGCGCGTCGACGAGCGCCTCCGGCGGCTCCGGCAGGCGCTCCCGAGCCAGCCCGACCTCACGCATGCCGTCCTGGCAACCCTCGAAATGGCCGAGGAGTTGTACGCCGCCCGCGCCGAGGCGGACCGGCTCCGCGCCCGCGTCGAGATCGTAGCCACCGACCTCGCCGACGTCCTCGCCCGCGCGATGGACGAGGGTAGTGAGCGGTAAGCGGACGTAGGCCGTCGCCATCGAGCGGGTTCGAACCGGTGGCAGACGACTCCACCCGCCCCGGTGGTCAGCAACGCTCACGGAGCCGCGGGACGCCGTGGGTAGCGCCGGGGCGTCGCTGCGGTGGATTGCCCAGCCGCATGCGACGGGGTGCGGGGCTCCGTCCACGGGCAATTCTCCCGCCCCTCGGAACCGGTCCGCGACGAAAAGCGATTAGGACGAGCGGCACGGCCGGGTTCGCCCGGCCTGCTGCACACCGGCTTGCAGCCACTGCATGGGAACCTGTACAGCGTTTATCGCGGGTGCCCCGCTTAGGACCTGACCATCAGGCCGCAGCCCGCCTCGGCGGGCCTCTCTGCGCCTCGGCGCAAGGCCGCGGAAGGAGTGAGGGTCCGGAGGGTACCCACCGTTTTGACGATCAGGTTCTCGTCTCAACGCTGCAGGCTGGTGCCCCTTGAGGAGTGGACGGGCGGCGCACCTCGCGCCGGCCGCCGCTCCAGCGCGACCGCCCTGGAGGCACCCGATGTGCCTCCAGGGCTCGTCCGCGCCATTCCCCGGCCCACCTCCTCATGGATTTGATCGCCCTCCTCGCCGTCGCTGCGCTCTGCCTCGCGGTCGGGTTTGTGGGGGCACGCATCGGGCGGACGGCAGCAGCGGAGCGGCGGTTCGGGGTCGCCGCCGACGAGGCCGAGCGGACGGCCGAGGCGACCGAGGCTGAGGCAGCGGCTTTCCGCCGCGACCACGTCGAGACCGCGAGGGCCGAGCTGGCCCGAGCACGCGAGGAGATCGCCCGCGCGAGCGCCGAGGTGAGCCGCGAGCGCGACGACCTCCGCCGCCAGCAGGAGCGCCTCGACGAGAAGGCCGCCGAGGCCAAGGAGCGCCAGGTCCGGACGCGCGAGAAGGTCGAGGCGGCCAAGGCGCGCCTCGACGTCCGCACGCGCCGCGTCGCTCAGCGCGAGGCCGTCCTCACGCAGGCCGTCGATGCCGTGGACGCGCTCACGGCCGAGGCGGCGGCCCGGCGGACCGAGGCGGACACCCTCCAGGACCAGGTCCAGGCGCTGGCCCGGGCGGCAGGCCGTCGCCAGCAGGAGGTCGCCGCGCGCGAGCGCGACGCCGAGGCGGCCGAGGCGCGCCTCGCCGAGGAGAC